>CAZBKO010000194.1:0-1502 GCA_964492545.1 uncultured Lachnospiraceae bacterium | reverse complement strand
CATACTCTGTTCTAAATATTAGTTGTTATTCATGCCTTAACTAAATGACATTGCCTTTTTTGGGGGGGATTTTTTTTCGTTTAGAATGTTATAATTAATCACCATATGTAATCATAGGGGAATTGTCATTGTAGAATGCTATATGCTTATGAACGAAAGGATATAGCCTGGATATTGATACATTTTTATCCAATTTTAAGGGTCGTTCAGAAATGAGGGTTAATTATGAGAAAGAAGGTCTCAAAAATTCTTGCATTTGTGCTTTCATTAGTTATGCTTTGCACAAGTGTCGATCTATCAGCATTTGCTTATCTGACAGACAAAGATGGATATTTGTCTGTAGATACTGATGATGGATCACTTACAGAAGATTCAAGCTGGGAAGAAAAATTCCCAACAGGAACATTTGCATTTAAGAATGATGCAGTTAATATTACAGAAGATGATAAGGAAGAACAAAAGATTACAATATACAGACTGGGAGGAACCAAAGGAAAAGCTACAGCATATGTTGCAGTTACTCCTCTGGTTGAACAGCTTGATGAAGAAGGAAAAGAGTATATATATGCCAATGGCGCTTGTAATACTGATATCAATGTAAAGGCTGAAGACAGCGTAAGTCAGGAAGAAACAGCCGGCCTTGAACAGCTTGATATGACCTATGAAATCAATACTCATGAGAAAAATGATCAGGTTACATTGTCGCTTAAGGACGTAGAGGGACAATATATCAGATATTTTTGGCATGTTTATAAGGATGGAAAATGGAGTCTAATTGACAACAAAGAAGATAAAGAGTTAACAATTTCAAAGGAAGAATATGCGGATAATAATTATATCTGTGTTGTTGAAAGTGATTATGAGCTAAGTCTTAGTGATTCACTTAAAGATATAGAAGAAGCTTCACTATATGTAAATAAGAACAGCAGAACTATACAGATTCCTGCTGTTAGTGAAGGGCTATCATATTCTGAGATACCACTTGATACAAATAATCCATATAAGACAAGCTTTTTTGAAGTCGATTTTGAGGAGAATGAATGGGTAAAGGATATAGTCGTTTCAGCCAATGATGATTTGGAAAATGAATCAGTTGAAATTTCTGATTTTACAATTTATGACGCAGAGGGCGCAGAGTTTACAGAGGCAGCTAACAGATGTGCATTAACTGTATATGATGATGAACCTGTAATTCCAAGTAAGATGGGAATTGGAATCAAAGAGGTGCGTGTAGATAAATCCGAAGGAACAGCAACAATTAGAGTAAAGAGAACAGAAGGCCTTCAATATGTTTCATCAGTGGATTTTGAGACCGCAGATGCCACAGCTAAGGCCGGAACAGATTATGCTGCAACAAAGGGAATTGCATCCTTCAGTGGTGGATTTGATTACTATGATATACAGATTCCGTTAATTAATGATAAAAAGAAATCTGATAAAGATGTTTCTTTGTTAGAGTATAATTATTATTGGCAAGATTAGTAAAAAAATAAGGGAAGAAG
>CAZBKO010000193.1:0-1527 GCA_964492545.1 uncultured Lachnospiraceae bacterium | reverse complement strand
ACATCACATGAGCAGGGAGCATCACATGCAGCTGATGGATATGCAAGATCAACCGGTAAGGTTGGTGTGTGCATGGCAACATCAGGTCCTGGTGCAACTAATCTTGTAACAGGTATCGCAACAGCTAATATGGATTCGATTCCAATGGTAGTAATCACTGCTAATGTAGCTAAGCCTGCGCTTGGAAAGGATTCGTTCCAGGAAGTTGATATCGTAGGTGTAACAATGCCTATAACAAAGCATAACTTCATTGTTAAGGATGTAAAAGATCTTGCTACAACGCTTAGAAAAGCCTTCTATGTAGCACAGTCTGGAAGACCAGGCCCTGTACTTGTAGATATCACTAAGGATGCAACAGCAAATACATGTGAATACACATATAAGGAGCCAAAGAAAATAGAGAGATCAACTGAGAATATTACTCAGGAGGATCTTGAAAAGGCAGCCAAGTTAATAGCCAAAGCTAAGAAACCATTTATTTTTGTTGGTGGTGGATGTATTTTATCAAATGCTTCAGAAGAAGTTAGAGAATTCTGTAAGAAGGTAAATGCACCTGTATGTGATACACTTATGGGAAAAGGTGCTTTTGATGGCACAGATACTATGTATACAGGTATGCTTGGAATGCATGGAACAAAGACATCTAATTTTGGTGTAACAGAATGTGATTTACTTATTGCAATTGGCGCTAGATTTAGTGATAGAGTAACAGGTAATCCTAAGAGATTTGCAAAAAATGCGAAGGTACTTCATATAGATGTAGACGCAGCAGAAATTAATAAAAATATCAAGACAACAGCAAGTATTGTTGGTGATGTAAAAGAAGTATTAAAGAGACTTAATCCGATGATTGAGACAGTGGACAGAACAGAATGGAATAATAAGATTCTTGAAATGAAAGAGAAATATCCACTTAAGTATAACCATGAAGGTCTTACAGGACCATTTGTTATTGAAAAGATTTATGAAGTAACACAGGGAGATGCTATTATTACAACAGAGGTTGGACAGCACCAGATGTGGGCAGCACAGTACTATAAGTACAGTAAGCCTAGAACATTAATTACATCAGGCGGTGCAGGTACAATGGGATATGGACTTGGTGCATGCATAGGTTCAAAGGTTGGAAATAAGGACAAAACTGTTATCAATATAGCTGGTGACGGATGTTTCAGAATGAATATGAATGAGATTGCAACAGCTACAAGATACAACATTCCAATTATTCAGGTTGTTATTAATAATCATGTACTTGGTATGGTTAGACAGTGGCAGACATTATTCTATGGACATAGATATTCTTATACAACACTTAATGATTCGGTAGATTTCGTTAAGCTTGCACAAGCAATGGGAGCAAAGGCATACAGAGTAACTAAACAGGAAGAATTAGAGCCTGTTTTAAAAGAAGCAATTTCTTTAAATATACCAGTAGTTATAGATTGTCAGATTGATTCAGATGACAAGGTATTCCCAATGGTTGCACCAAATGCTGCCATCAGCGAAGCATTTAGTGAAGAAGACTTA
>CAZBKO010000192.1:0-1668 GCA_964492545.1 uncultured Lachnospiraceae bacterium | reverse complement strand
GAGTAAATTTACTGTCAGTTGGAAATAGCTAGAGATACCCTAAGATATTCAGATTCGATTTATATTTTCTTGTATTTTACATTTTTATTTCCAAACTGTCAAAGATTATATTAACCGTAACTGTGTTCTGATGGCTGCACTTTTTCTTGCAGTCACTCCTGGTATAGTTGCCTGCATACGTTCTATGTAGCTTTTGGCCTGATCATAATGTTCTGCCCTTATCTGCCTTAATGATGCAACTTCCACTGGTATATTATCTGTACCTGTTTTCCTTAGCCTTCTCTGTTCTCTGCTATATCTTACAAGTTTTATTATTCCATCACGTCCATAGTTTCTTTCATAACATCTAAGCTTGCTCATTCTGTCTGCACCGGTCTGGCTCCATCCCATTGGTCTTGAGCTTAATCTGTCTGACAACACATGACTGACATGACCTTCTGCACTGCATCCGTTAACCAGTTTGTTTCTTAAACTTCTTCTAATCGCAGCCCAGTTTCCAAGCACATATTTTTGTAGTTCCTCAACTCGCTTAGGATTCTTTGCTGATTTCATCATACGCTCAGTGTATTCCTTAAATCTCTCCTTAGCCTTTGGCTTCCTTGAGTATAGCAGATGCCACAATTCATTCTTGGATATTTCTTTCTCGTCAAGCATCTGTGCGGCTGCGTGATTTATATATTTCATCAAATGAAATTTGTCTGCACAGAATAAAGCTTTATCAATATAATCGGCTCCACTTTTTATCCATGATGCACCATCTCCACTAATGAAAACCCTCTTTAAATTATCAGCATCATAATTCGTATTGATATAATTCTGAACATTCTTCCAGAGCCGTTCGTTTCCTTCTTTATCCGGATACAAACCACTGAAATAGAAGCTGTTTACAAGTTCCTTTTTTTCTTTGTTCCCAGTAACATCCTTCTTACACTCATAAACATAAACGAGCTTTGATATAAAACTCTTATTATCCTCCGAACTATCTCCATGTTGCTCTGCTACATAATCCTCATCAGCTTCTATAAACAGATAATCTACTTTTTTGATTTCTTCCGGCACCTCAATCGGTGCCTCTTCTGCAAGCTGATGTACTTTATTCATTACTGTTGTCTTTGTTATAGATTGTTTTGACGGAAGTACCCTTGTAGCTTCCGCATAGCTTGTTTTAAGTGCTTCTGTAAGCATTTGTACTTCAGCTTCTTCGCTGAATCTTTCGTGCTTATCAAGTCCTATCATTTCCTCTAACAGAGATACATAACCACCTTCAGAAGTCAATCTTTTATAATAAGTGCAATCAAATGTCACATCACCAACAGAAGTAATAATTGTCCTTGTGTCATTACGCTGAACTTTATAGCGTCCCTGCCTCCAACCACAAGAATATATCTGTTTATTAACACTAGATAATACTTCACCAAGAAAAGCTGCTGAAAAGGATTCAGTTGTGCTCTTAACTGCCTTCTCGAGAGAATAAAAATCCTTAGGATTATCCAAAAATTTTTCCTCTGCTTCAATTAATCCATTCACTAATAGCTCTAATAATGATATAATGTTCATGAGAGTAGTCTCCTTTAATTATGATTTTTTCGTCGAAACCATTATATCAAAGGATTATAGATTACTCTCTTTTTATTTTATTTTTTAACCAACAAAATCTTTACTCTATTA
>CAZBKO010000191.1:1393-1682 GCA_964492545.1 uncultured Lachnospiraceae bacterium | reverse complement strand
AGCCAGGTACACAGCTTACAATGAGAACTTTCCATACAGGTGGTGTTGCCGGTGGCGATATCACACAGGGTCTTCCTAGAGTCGAGGAGCTTTTCGAGGCAAGAAAGCCTAAGGGACTTGCTATTGTAGCAGAATTTGGTGGAAAGGCCGTATTACGTGATAATAAGACTAAGCGTGAAGTAGTAATTACTAATGAGGAAACAGGAGAATCTAAGGATTATCTTATTCCTTATGGATCAAGAATTAAGATTCAGGATGGAGCAATACTTGAAGCAGGTGACGAACTTAC
>CAZBKO010000191.1:0-1383 GCA_964492545.1 uncultured Lachnospiraceae bacterium | reverse complement strand
ATATCTTAAGAATAAAGGGAACACGTGCAGTACAGGATTACATGATCAGAGAAGTACAGCGTGTATACCGTTTACAGGGTGTTGAGATCAACGATAAGCATATCGAGATGATCGTAAGACAGATGCTTAAGAAGATCAGAGTTGAAGAAGTTGGAGACAGTGATTTCATTCCTGGTTCTACAGTTTCAGCAATTGACTTCAATGAAACTAACGAAAGACTTGCAGAGGAAGGAAAAGAGTTAGCAGTTGGTACACAGATAATGCTTGGTATTACAAAGGCATCACTTGCTACTAATTCATTCTTATCAGCAGCTTCATTCCAGGAGACAACACGTGTTCTTACTGAAGCAGCAATCGTTGGTAAGGAAGATAATCTTATCGGTCTTAAGGAAAATGTTATCATTGGTAAACTTATCCCAGCCGGTACAGGTATGAAGTGCTATCGTTCAGTTAAACTTAGCACAGATTCTTCTATAATTGAAGATGAAGAGGAAGTAACATTTGAAGAAGAGGATGCTGTTGATACTGTTGAAGCAGTTGAAGCACCTGAAGAAGAAAATGTTGACACAACTATTACTGAATAATTAATGAAGTAGATTAACTAGCCACTACCTTTAGGTGTGGCTAGTTTCATTTACATTTATACATAATTATTAAAAAGATAAAGCTCAAGCATGGAGGTTAATGTGAAAATATGAGAAAAATAAGAAGAAAAATATGCGCAATTTTATGTTTGATCTGTATGATGTTTAGCAGTGTTACATCATATTCCCTGGAAGTAGAAGATACTACTCTGGAGGAGAAGGAAGCAGAAATATTAAGGCTTGTACTAGACGCATATAGCAAGGGCATAACTAAGCTGGATATATCAGACATACATTTTCCAAAATCAGATGATACATATTTTACTATGTTAGATGATATGAGAAAAAACGGCTATATTGGCTTGTCTGGTCAGTATGGGTACAGAAGTATGGATGATGAAGTAATTGAATTAGAGCTTTCATACGAAACAGAATTTATGCGTGCTGATGGAAGTGTTAATCTTGATGCAATATCTGTGGCTAAGCATATTTATGATGCAAAAATTAATCAGGTATTATCTGGAATCGATGGCGAGATGACAGATGTCGATAAAGTGCTATATATCCACAATTGGATAATAAATAATGTAGATTATGGAGATGTTCTTGGTCAAAACGGCGAAACACTTGGCTCAACATGGAGAGCAAAGGGCGCATTGGTTGATGGAAAAATTAGGTGTGCCGGATATGCAGAAATTTTCAAAATATTTATGGATAAGTTAGGAATAGAGTGTGAGCGTGTATCAAGTAATCCAATGAATCATGAGTGGAATGCTGTTAAGCTAGATGGGAAATGGTA
>CAZBKO010000190.1:0-1778 GCA_964492545.1 uncultured Lachnospiraceae bacterium | reverse complement strand
TAGAAGGCCATATTTCGGCAAATTACATAGAAAATAAAGAATTGGAGCCACCATACATATGTATGGTTGTTTCAGGTGGACATACACATCTTGTAGTGGTAAATGACTACGGAAAGTATGAAGTTATTGGAAGAACAAGGGATGATGCTGCAGGGGAAGCATTTGATAAGGTGGCACGAGCAATAGGACTAGGATATCCTGGTGGACCTAAAATTGACAAGCTTGCAAAAGAAGGAAATCCACATGCAATAGAATTTCCACATGCACATATTGATGGTTCAGTGTATGATTTTAGTTTCAGCGGATTAAAATCAGCAGTACTAAACTATATTAATTCATGTAATATGAAAAATGAAGAAATCAATAGAGCTGATGTGGCAGCATCATTTCAACAGACTGTGGTTGACATGATCTTAGATAGAGCAATAAAAGCGACAGAAGAACTACATATAAATAAGCTTGCCCTGGCGGGAGGAGTTGCATCTAATTCTGCCATAAGAGCGGCATTTGAGACAAAATGCAGGGAAAAGAATATATCATTTTATCATCCTTCACCAATTTTGTGTACAGACAATGCAGCCATGATTGGGGCGGCAGCATACTATGAATACATAGCTGGAGTAAGACATGGGTTAGATTTGAACGCAATACCTAATCTCAAGCTTGTTTCACGAGACTAAAGGAGCATAGATATGAATACGGCAATAATTTTGGCGGCAGGAACCGGAAGCAGAATGAAAAGCCCGATAAAAAAACAATATATGAAATTATGTGGAAAGCCTTTGGTATACTATTCGCTAAAGGCTTTTAATGATTGCACGTCAATTGACAATATTATTATTGTAACGGGAGAAGAAGAAATAGATTACATCAGAAAAGAACTGGTTGAGAAGTATGAATTCAATAAAGTGTCTAATATAGTCGCTGGTGGCAGGGAGAGATATAACAGTGTATATAATGGACTTCGATATGCTGCAGAATCAGAAAATGTTCTTATACATGATGGTGTTAGAGCTTTTGTTAAAATAGATGAAATACAGCGCATGGTTAGTGAAGTACAGCAGTACAAGGCATGTGTGGGTGCAGTGAAAAGCAAGGATACTGTTAAGATATCAGATGATAATGAATATGTGGTTAGTACACCTAACAGAAAAAATGTGTGGAATATACAGACACCTCAGGCATTCAGAACTGAATATATATTGGATGCATATGATAAAATGATGAAAAGCAATGATGATACAATAACAGATGATGCAATGGTAATGGAAAAGTACGGCAATGGAACTAGAATAAAGTTAATAGAATTATCCTATGAGAATATAAAAGTAACTACTCCGGAAGATATGATAATAGGTGAAAACCTACTGAAAATGAGGCTTTAGAGGTAATGTTACAAAAAAAGTAAAAAAAAGTAAAAAAGCTGTTGACATAGATGATGAATGATGATACAATAATTTTCGCCCGCTGAGAAATGCGGGCAACGAAAAAAATAAATAAAAAAGTACTTGACAAGATGAACAATATGTTATAGAATAGTCAAGCACTGATTCGGAGAGGTATCGAAGTGGTCATAACGAGGCGGTCTTGAAAACCGTTTGTCTTCACGGGCGCGTGGGTTCGAATCCCACCCTCTCCGCTGGTAATCGAAAGATTACACAAGTTGATACAGCACAGAGAACTAGTTGAAAAAAAGTTAAAAAAGTACTTGACAAAGCACTTATAACGTAGTAAACTATTCGAGCTGACAAAACGTCAACAACAAACTGAACTTTGAA
>CAZBKO010000189.1:0-1780 GCA_964492545.1 uncultured Lachnospiraceae bacterium | reverse complement strand
AAAGCTTGCACAGGGCGAAAGAATCAAAGAGATGCTCAAGCAGCCACAGTATAAGACAATGCCTGTTGAATATCAGGTTATTATCATTTATGCAGCAACAAAGAAATATCTTCTTGATATTCCTGTAGCTGACATATTAAGATTTGAAGCAGAATTATTTGAATATATTAAGACTAAGTATCCAAACATCCCTGAGACAATCAAGGAGACTAAGGTACTTTCAGATGAAACAGAGGCAGAACTTGTAAAGGCAATTAAGGAATTTAAAGCAAATTTCTAATAAAAGGTGGTGCAGATAAATGGCGTCAATGAGAGATATTCAAAGACGAAAAGCGAGTATCCAGAGTACTGGACAAATCACTAAAGCCATGAAACTTGTGTCTACTGTCAAGTTACAGAAGGCCAAGGGACGAGCTGAATCAGCTAAGCCATATTTTACAAGAATGTACGGAGCAGTGAACTCCATTTTAGCAAGATCAGGAAATATTAATCACCGTTACCTGCAGTCAGGTGAAGGAAAGAAGAAAGCTGTTCTTGTAATTACGTCTAACAGAGGTCTTGCCGGTGGTTATAATACCAACGTAACTAAGCTTCTTACAAACAACCCTGACTTTTCGGCTGATAATGTTGTAACATACTGCATTGGTCGGAAAGGAAAGGAAGTTTTACTTAGAAAAGGCTACACTGTTAAGGATGACTTCTCAGATGTAATTGAAAACGTTATTTACAGAGACGCAATGGACATAGCTGATACTATTCTGAAGGATTTTGAAGCCGGTGAATTTGGCGAATTATATATTGCATACACAGTATTTAAGAATACAGTAAGTCATATTCCGACATTGCTTAAGCTCCTTCCTGCATCAGCAGATGGAAGCCAGATGGAAGAAGAGGACAAGCTTACATTGATGAATTATGAGCCTAACGAAGAGGAAGCTCTTGATATCATTATTCCTAAATATGTAACAAGCCTTATATATGGAAGCCTTATTGAAGCGGTAGCCAGTGAAAATGGTGCCAGAATGGCAGCCATGGATTCTGCAACAAGCAATGCAGATGACATGATAGCGGATTTGTCGCTTAAGTTTAATAGAGCTAGACAGAGCTCAATAACACAGGAATTAACAGAAATTATAGCCGGAGCAGAAGCGATAGGCTAGAATATTTATTCGGAATGGAGGTAAAATATGGCAGAAACAAGTAAGGGCCAGGATTGCCGTGGTAAGATTACCCAGGTCATCGGTGCCGTTCTTGATATTAAGTTCCCAGAAGGAAAACTTCCAGAAATATATGAAGCAATTAATATCGAAAGAGAAAACGGTACACTTGTTGTGGAGGTTTCACAGCATTTAGGCGATGATACAGTAAGATGTATTGCCATGGGACCAACAGACGGACTTGTAAGAGGTATGGAAGCAACTGCAACAGGTGCTCCAATATCTGTTCCAGTAGGTGACAACACCTTAGGCCGTATGTTTAATGTTCTTGGTAACCCTATAGATAACAAGCCATCGCCAGATGGTGTAGACTATTATCCAATTCATAGAAAAGCACCTGCTTTTGATGAACAGTCTACAACAACAGAGATTCTCGAAACAGGAATCAAAGTTGTCGACCTTCTTTGCCCATATCAGAAAGGCGGTAAAATCGGTCTTTTTGGTGGTGCAGGTGTTGGAAAAACAGTTCTTATTCAGGAGCTTATTAATAATGTTGCTAATCAGCATGGTGGTATCTCAGTATTCACAGGAGTAGGTGAGAGAACTCGTGAAGGAAATGACCT
>CAZBKO010000188.1:0-1791 GCA_964492545.1 uncultured Lachnospiraceae bacterium | reverse complement strand
ATACACTTTGTGCGACTTGCTATGATTAATCCGTGAGTTTCACGGATTCAGGACATATTTATTTTAATATCAATTGGTAAATATGGTGTAACTTCTACTTCATATTCAACACGAAGAACTATGTCATAATCCTCTGAACAAAACAAACTCGAATTTGAAAAATCCAATCCATCTATATATGATTTTTCTCCATTAGATGAGCCTGGTACAATATTTAGTCCTTTTAAATAAGACTCTGTACTTTGCTCATCATATGATTTTAAATGTTTTTGTATTAATACTTTACAAATCGGAGGTGTTATTAACTTTGATTTAACTAATGATATACCATCATCTGCTGCTATTTTGCACAATCCTATCAACAAATGTTTAGGATCTTTTGCTAACTCTTTTATAGAATCTGCTACTCCAGTAACATTTTCCTTAGTCTCAGTTAAATCATTTCGCAGATCGTAACTTAAAGTATTCCAATCCTGTAATACTCCGGACATATCTGTGATTTCAGTTTGAGACAATGACTGCACATCATCATTCATACTTTGCATTGAATTAAATGATGCATTAATTCCTTCTGCCAATTTATCTACATCACCTGTTATGTCTGTAGATGTGGCCTGTCCTAAACTATCATGTATTCCAGTAAGGCTATACAAATATGTGTATTGCGAAATTTCTTTAGCTGTATTATTGAGTGCCGATCCTATTGTAGCCTGTGCTCTACATATCGTAACTATACTATAAAGCATCATAAACATAAACAAAAATGCTGTCAATGCTATTGTTGCTTCTACTGTTATAGCACCTCTCTCTTGCTTTTTCTTTCTAAACATATGTCCTCCTTACCGGTTACAAATTATCTATACATAGTTTCTCAATTAAACTATACTATTCATACTTAAATATTCCATCATCTGTATCATATGTAGTTGAATTCATTATTGTATCAACATTATGTTGCAGTTCCTTCTTTTGTTCATCTGTAACATTTACTTTGTCATCATTATCACTATTATATATTCCACCTATAATTGATTTAGCTTCAGTATAAGTTGGTATGTCCTCTAATAAATCTGTATACTTAATGTTAAAATAATATCCATATACATATGTTGCTCTAACACCATAGTCTGTATCTGCGGCAACAATACCACCTATTTTCATGCATTCTCTTCCGTTAATTGTAATCTTTTCATTAAACTCCTGCTTTACCCAGTACCAGGTGGCAGATAAATCATCTGTAAAATCCATTTTCTGTACATTTAAATCCATTCCGATATTCATATTATATAAATACAGCCATTTATCCATCTGCTGCTCTAGTGGAATATCCCTGATATCTTCAAAACTATCCACCCAGAATAACGACTGGCTATTTGTAAGTGAAAATCTTTGTCCACCTATTATTTCAGTATATCCAAATGAAGGTCCATAATAATTCATAGGTGGATAAAAGAATCTAGATGTCTTAACCTCTTCTCCATCACTATATATTACATATTCACCTTCATCGGCTTTATCTGTTACATTCTCTTCTGACTCTTCTGTTGAATTATCAGAATTAGTATCCGCCTGTTCGATCTTTGTTGTTTCTTTCTTATCTGATGAACCTCCACATGCCACAATTAACATTGCTAATACTGTTGCTGTTGCTAATAAAATAATTTTCTTTTTCATAATTTTTCCTTCCTATTCTGTCAAGCCTAAATTTATTGATTTTGCAGGCTTTGACGTTTCTTTTTACCTCTAAAACAGAGCCGATAGTGATGGATGTCGTAGTATCAAGTACCGAAT
>CAZBKO010000187.1:0-1954 GCA_964492545.1 uncultured Lachnospiraceae bacterium | reverse complement strand
GCTTGTGAAGAAGAATTTGGTGTTTCTGCAGCAGCAGGTGTTGTAGTAGCAGCAGCAGGTGGAGCAGCAGCTGAAGAGAAGACAGAATTCGACGTTGAATTAACATCATTCGGCGAGAAGAAGATGGACGTAATCAAAGTTGCTAAGACTGTTTTAGGATTAGGATTAAAGGATGCTAAGGAATTAGTTGAATCAGCTCCTAAGGTAATCAAAGAAGCAGCATCTAAAGAAGAAGCTGAAGATATCAAAGCTAAATTCGAAGAAGCTGGAGCTCAGATTACATTAAAGTAATTTAAGTTAACAGTAATGGTTGTGTTTCATGCAAATGAAACATAACCATTTTTTAAGTTAATAGGCAATTACGTCCTATCAATTAAAAATGCTCCGCAGGATGAGCACAAATTCGTAAGGAGAATGTCACTTTGCTCTTTAACCATTTAAAAATCTAGTATAACCAACTCTTATATTCCTATACAGGAAAAATCGGTCAAATCGGTCAAATCTGTTAAAAAATCCTTGACATAAAAATTTAACTATGATACAATGGACAATGCACTATTGTGGCGACTAGTGAATACTCGTCGCCCAAAAGCAGTTTTTTCAAATTTTAAGATAAAATATGCTTTAATATATTCAGAACAGGGGTGAAATGTCACATGGAGCAGAACAGAATGCATCTGGTTAAATCAGGAAAAGGTATTAGAATGAGTTACTCAAGGCAAAAAGAGGTACTTGAGATGCCTAACCTTATTGAAATCCAGAAAAACTCTTATCAGTGGTTCTTAGACGAAGGACTGAAAGAGGTATTTGATGATATTTCGCCAATTGAAGATTACAGCCAGCATTTAAGCTTGGAATTCGTAGATTTTCAGTTGAGTGAAAAGGATGCCAAATATTCTATCGAAGAGTGCAAGGAGAGAGATACAACTTATGCAGCTCCTCTCAAAGTAAAAGTAAGACTTCATAACAAGGAAACAGGAGAAATCAGCGAACATGAGATATTCATGGGTGATTTACCTTTAATGACTGATACTGGTACATTTGTAATTAACGGCGCTGAACGTGTTATCGTAAGCCAGTTAGTTCGTTCCCCAGGTATATATTATGGCATTGGACATGATAAAGTGGGTAAAACATTGTACACATGTACAGTTATTCCAAACAGAGGTGCATGGTTAGAATACGAAACAGATTCTAACGATATTTTCTATGTTCGTGTTGATAGAACTAGAAAGGTGCCTGTTACAGTACTTATCAGAGCATTAGGATACGGAACTAACGCTGAGATTATCGACCTCTTCGGTGAGGAACCTAAGATTTTAGCAAGTTTTGCAAAGGATGTATCTGATAATTATCAGGATGGTTTACTTGAATTATATAAGAAGATTCGTCCGGGCGAACCATTGAGCGTAGACAGTGCTGAAAGTCTAATAGCAAGCATGTTCTTTGATGCAAGAAGATATGACCTTGCGAAAGTGGGAAGATATAAGTTTAATAAGAAATTAGCTTTAAAGAATAGAATCAAAGGTCACGTATTAGCTGAGGATGTTGTAGATACAACAACAGGCGAGATACTCGTAGAAGCTGGAACAACTGTTACACAGGAAATCGCGGACGCTATCCAGAATGCAGCAGTACCATTTGTATGGATCCAGGGAGAAGAGAGAAACGTAAAGGTTATATCTAACATGATGGTAGATATCAACAGCTACGTTGATTTTGATTGCCATGAATTAGGAGTTACAGAACAGGTATTTTATCCTGTACTTGCTCAGATTTTGGCAGAGAATGACAATGAAGAAGATCTCAAGGAAGCTATAAGAAGAAATATTTCAGAGCTTATTCCTAAGCATATTACTAAGGAAGATATTATTGCTTCTATTAATTATAATATGCATCTTGAGGCAGAGATTGGTAACGCAGATGATATCGATCATTTAGGAAACAGACGTAT
>CAZBKO010000186.1:0-1959 GCA_964492545.1 uncultured Lachnospiraceae bacterium | reverse complement strand
GGGATTATCTCATAGATCTTGGACGGGTTAAAGGTACGCATGGTTTACCATTTACATCCTTTCCACTACTATGGCTGATTAGAGACTTTCATCCATTAGAAGCGTGCGTCGCAAGGCGCACACCAAAAAGACCTGTCCGAAGACAGGTCTGTAATACTTTATGAATAGTTCTTAGTTATTTAACTTCCTTAATTATCTGTTGCTGATAATTCGTTTTTGATATTGGATAAAATCTCTGGAAAGTCTGTATAGTTGAATATTAGATTGATTGTTTCATCCACATATAAACATTTTATCTATCTATAGAACCTGCCTAATTATTTTGAAATCATTTTGAGATATTCTAACACATCAATAATTGCGATACTTATAAATTATATGTATTTAATATATATTCCTTTATTTCTGCATAAGTGGCTTTTGCTTCTGATTTAGTTAAATCAACTTCTATTTATTTAGTAGATTTTAGTTTGGACAATAAAACTACTGTCTCCACATTCGATGCTTTCTCTCACAGATATTAAAGCAGGCGGAGAAAACAGTCCGCGAAATTGTCTACATCCGAAGGGAGAATTTCTTTTCTCTAAATTTATTCAAAAAAAACTAGCCCGAAGGCTAGTCATATAATACAATGTTACCAATAGCCTAATAGTGACGACAATACATGTCGCTTACCTAGATAACGGCACTGACATAGGACTTACTGTTGATAACACTATAATATCATATGCATGTGTTCCTGTCAATATTCCATGGTCAATTTTACAATGGAAATTCAAATATAAATTTCAGCAAATCATTCTCTTTAAGTTTGGTAAATAAGCCTTCATATTGTCCGGTTTTTAGCTCTGAATAGAATAAATTCGCAAATACATCAGCAATCTGAATATACTTATTATCTGAAGAATCAAAATATGTAACATTAAATTCTTCATCTGTCAAACCCGTTAATGCCAGCTCCGTATTGAGATAGTTTTCAAGAAAATATTTTGTTTCTGTTTTTTCATTACGTTCATCCAACTGTAAATTACACTCTTCTTTTGGTAAGTAACCCTTTTTCAAAAAATATTCTAGAGCTAGCTTTAATGTATAATTAAATGTTCTAGCCGTATTGGAGCAGAATTGATTTGAAAGTCTTTCGTTATCCAGCTTTATATAAAAAATCTCAAAATGTTTCTTCTTGCAAAAAAACTCCACAAATCGTGTCTTCATATCTTTATCAAATTGTGCACCCTTAAGTTCTTGGAATTTATCATTTACGAACATGCGATTACCAGGTTTTATTTTCTTTCCCTTCGCATTTATTTTTGGTTTATCCAACTCTTTTAACCTGTCAAAATTTGAGGAAACAAATCTTTTATATGCACGATCCAATGCTTTTTTATCTGTTACATATATCATTGCGATAATGAAATTTTTGTTGTTTGGCGAATGATTATTAATTGAACCTGACTCATCTATGTAGATATTCATCTCCTGTATCCTTTCGACTTTATCAGATATAATTATACACGAATCATCCTAAAATGTATATCACCATTATTAAACTCTTATCAATGCTGTGATAAACGCTTAGCATATTTCAACAACCTCTAGAACTGTTTCTCCTTCTGCTCGGCTATTTCAGCATTACTTATATTTATTGCACATAATATTGCTGACGACTCATCATGATATTCCATCAAGTCATTATTTTTTTTATTGGAATCTATCTCCAGAACAGATAAACCTTTGTTAGCATATGTATAATCCTCAGGCCAATCTAAAATAATTGTTCCATCTTGTGTATTCCTATTTACTATACTCCATCCCACATTCGGATCTGCACCTTTATCCAACAAATATTTAACCTTATTATAGTTCTCACTTTGAACAGCAAATTCCAATAACGTATCCCTATCAGTTTCTATTCCAAATAATTCATTATGAACTTCTATTTGAATTTGTTTCTGCTTCATA
>CAZBKO010000185.1:0-2065 GCA_964492545.1 uncultured Lachnospiraceae bacterium | reverse complement strand
TGGCACTTTAGTTAGATTTATTTGTTTTCAAAGTGCAATTTACGAAAACTCAAGGATAATTTATTCCTGTACGTAAGTGCCAGCTTGCATCTACATATGCGCACCAGTCACATTCCCACGTAACGTTTTTAATTGATATGACGTAATTTCATATAATGTAAAAAGCCCCCACTTCTGATCAAGTGAGGGCTTAATTATTGAAATTAAAGAGTACTTTTGACTTGTAGAAAGCATCTAGCTATATCTGAGTTCGCTTTAACACATATTTGTTCTTATACATATTAGAATCCGCAGTCTTCTCTGCTTCGCGTATACTAATATCATCTGCGCCGATGCATTTTCCAAATCCTGAAGCAATGACTATCTTGTACTTATTATCTTCATTATTGTTGAAATTTCTGAGTACTTCTAAAAGCTTAGCATTACATTCGCAATATCTCATCTCCGAATTCTTGCCAATTATAAGGACTGCAAATTCATCTCCGCCAACTCTGTACACAATGCCTTCCTTCTCATAGATGCTTTTCATCATTGATGCTGCATTGCTAATCATTTCATCTCCATATGCATGTCCAAATGTATCGTTAACGTGCTTTAGATTATTAATATCCATCATAACAATCCCAAGTTCTGCCGTTCTGTCACTGACTATCTTCTGAATCTTTTCCTTGTATGCCGTTCTGTTTGCCAGACCGGTTAATCCATCTGAATATGCCAGTGTGCTTATAAATTCTGCACTGTTACCTTTCTTAATGACTGTGATAAGTCCATATACATTACCTGCTCCAAAGCAAATAATAAATAGCAGCAGTCCTATTCTGATAAAATATGCCCTATCGAGCACGTCCATTGAAAAATATCTGACAAGATCAATGGTCAGACATATTCCAAGACAAATAACTCCCATATACTGCCATATTATATCTGTTCTTTTTCTGTTTCTGCCCGGCTGTTTGATGGTACACACTATAATCAAAACAACCACGACCGCATATGCAGCAATTGCACCATTTAGTGTCTGATGATAATCTAAAATACCTGTTATCTGTAAAAACGTAGTCAAATAAATATATGCAATATCAGCAACTGCCACATACCTCATAAGCTTTTTCTTAAAGATATTGAATGTTGTATCCATATATAGTATCAACGGCAATGCTCCAAGCACAATCATCATATTATCTATAACCTGTAAAAGTCTTAGATTACTGGTAAACAACTGTAAAATATTAGTCTCAATAACACACCATACGGCACATAGAAGACCAAATACAGCAAGATATGTAAGACTAAAATCTCTATGTTTCTTATTTCGATTAAGCATTATATTACAAATAATATAAAGTATACTTACAAAAAACAGGAGCAGTGAAACAATAAATCCATTGATTTTATTCTTAATTATGCTTATTATCTGTGCTGCCTTATCACCAATTGAAATATTATCAACCTTGGCACGTCCATCCTCATATGCCTTATAAATTCTAAATTCTATGGTCTTACCTGCATAATTCTCCAAAATATTTACAAAATTCCATCTTGTCCCAGGTGAATTATTGTAAAATGGTGCATCTGTTATATCAGTCTCATAAATGCACACACTATCAATATATACCTTAACTATTGTGTTCTTACTTCTAAAGCACAAAGATGTACCATCAGCTATTGCATCACTGAATGTATAGAAAGCGCTTACATATCCTAATGTATCTGCCTTATATTCATCGTTATCGTTGAAATCAAATTGATTGCCGCGATAATCCACCCACTTGTCCTCAATTGAATGTTTTCCATTTATTCCAATATATTCTGAACTTTTAGACTTAGCAAAAATGTTAACAGCTACCAAAAAAAACATTACCACACAAATCATAGTATAAAATATTGCCATTACTCTTCTGGTGCTGCTAAAATTATCCTCATCATTCATCCTATCATTCCCTTCCGCTCACAAACTTATTTACATATTTTACCATATTTCGACTCTATATTCTAGTAGTAATTCAACTGGCCAGCGGTGAGGAATGAAATTTTTTTCTTCCTCACCAAAATCAATATTTTCATA
>CAZBKO010000184.1:0-2092 GCA_964492545.1 uncultured Lachnospiraceae bacterium | reverse complement strand
AGCATATTTACTACAATTTTTTTTAACAGGTTCAGCCGAAGGCTGAACTGTAACAAATTAATTTATAATGCTCTTTTTAGCTTCTCAGCACTTTGGTATCTCTGCTCAGGATTATTCATCAAGCATTTTGTTATTACTTTCCTTATCTTCCCATCATACAGAACCTTTGCCGGTGCATCACCGGTCAGCATCACATTCAGTGTAACACCAAGTGCAAATATATCAGTTCTCATATCTGACTGAGCAATTCCAAATTGTTCAGGTGCAGCATAGTTCACTGTGCCAAGAATTACTGTGTCATTAATTGCAAAAGGATTATATATTCTTGCAGCACTGTAATCAATTATCTTTACTACTCCATTGCCAGCAATCATAATATTTTCCGGCTTAATATCTCTATGAATAATATTTTTGGAATGCAATGCAGTTAATCCATCACATATTTCCCTGCCTACTGCTCTTACACTCTTATCATTATATTTATCAGCGAGTAAAATATCAGCAATCGTGCTTCCATTGATATACTCCTCAATTATCTGGCATTTGCCATCTTCTTCAACCACATCAAATACTCTTGGTAAATTCTTATGTGAAATTCTTTGAAGCACTCTATATACATCACCCTTGCCTTCAAAAACCTTCTTCACTATTTCTTTGCCTGTCTCCTTGTGCCTGTACACAATAACCTCTGTGGTCTCATTTGACTTTAATACCTTTACAAATGCATATTCAGTTTCTAGTATATCATCAATCCATGTCTTCATATTAATTCATCAGTTCCTCTACCAAAGCATCAATTTTTTGAAGGTCATCCATCTTGCAGGATGATTTGACTGACACTGAATTCTCACATATAGTCATGGCTTTCATCGTTTCAAGAAGTACCTTTGCCTGTTTCCCTGCCATAGGTGCCCATGTTCCATTATCAATAACTGCAATCCTGCGTTTTTGAAGATTCAGTGCCTTCATATCATTAAGAAGTGCTTCCATAACCGGATAAATAGCACCATTATATGTAGGGGTCGCAATGACAATTCTGCTGAATCTAAACATCTCTGAAATTATTTCAGACATATGTGTGTTGGAAACATCAAATATATCTATTCTCTTAACACCTTTATCTGCAAGCTTTGCTGCTACAATATCGGCAATATTCTCTGTATTACCATACATGGATGCATATGCTATAACAACTCCGTCTTCTTCCGGCTCATACAGACTCCATGCATTATATTTCCCAATAATATAATCTAAATTGCTTCTCCATATTGGTCCATGCAAAGGACATATAATCTGAATATCCAAAGCTGCAGCCTTCTTTAAAAGTCCCTGCACCTGCACTCCATATTTTCCCACAATATTTGTGTAATATCTTCTTGCATCATCAAGAAAATCCTTTTCAAAATCTATTTCATCATTGAATATATTGCCATTCAACGCACCAAAGGTTCCAAAGGCATCTGCGGAAAACAGCACCTTGTCATAGGAATCATATGTCACCATTGCTTCCGGCCAATGTACCATTGGAGCCATGGCAAAATGTAAGGTATGCTTACCAACATTTAGTTCATCTGCCTCTGTAATTACCATCTTATTTGACTCAATATCCGAATCAAAAAACTGACCATACATTTGAAAAGTCTTAGCATTTCCAACTATAGTTACCTGTGGATACAAGCTTACTATCTGCTCTATTAGAGCCTGATGATCCGGTTCCATATGATTAATAACAACATAATCAAGCGTTCTGCCATCAAGAACATGCTTAACATTCTCAATGAATTGTCTTCCTATGGAATAATCCACTGTATCAAACAAAACTGTTTTTTCATCTATTAAAACATATGAATTATAGGAAACACCTCTGCTTATTGGAAAAATATTTTCAAATAATCCAAGTCTTCTATCGCTTCCACCTACATAAAATATGTCATCTGTTACTTTTCTTGTGCAATACATAAAAAATCCTCCTTAGAATAAAACTGCTAACTGTTAGTATAGTTTATTTTAGGAGAATTTTCAACTTTAATTAATATCTGGTTTGTGTCAAGTAAACGTTGGCAAATTTTTTACTGTTTTTCAAAAATGATAT
>CAZBKO010000183.1:0-2111 GCA_964492545.1 uncultured Lachnospiraceae bacterium | reverse complement strand
TTAGCCTTTATCCTCTTCATAACGCCTTGAATAGAACTCTGGCGAAAATTATCAGAATTACTCTTCATTGTTAGACGATACACTCCAACAACAACTTCGCCCTCCTTGCCCTTATTCCAAGCATCATTTGCACCATACCCACCAGCAATTTCTAAGACGCGATCTGCAATAAAGTCTTTTCTTGTACGGTTAGACTCTACAATTGCTGACATCATATTCTGGGGAACATCCGCATAGTTTGCTAAAAGTTGCTTAGTATCCTTTGGTAAGCAATATCCACCGTACCCGAAGGATGGATTGTTATAATGTGTTCCAATTCTTGGATCAAGGCACACACCATTAATAATGTCCTGTGTATTCAGTCCTTTTGTCTCTGCATAAGTATCGAGCTCATTGAAATAAGAAACTCTTAGAGCTAAATATGTATTAGCAAAAAGCTTTACTGCCTCAGCTTCTGTAAATCCCATAAATAACGTATCTATATCCTCTTTAATCGCACCTTCCTGTAACAATGACGCAAAAAGTTCAGCTTTTTCTCTAGTGGCATCATCGCAGCTAACAATAATTCTGCTTGGATACAGATTATCGTAGAGAGCCTTACTCTCTCTTAAAAATTCCGGACTAAAAATCACTTTATCTGTGTTGTATTTCTTTCTGACAGACTCAGTGAATCCTACGGGAATAGTGCTCTTAATAACCATGATCGCATCTGAATTTACGCTCTTAACCATCTCAATAACCGATTCAACCGCAGATGTATCAAAATAATTACGCTTACTATCATAGTTCGTTGGTGCTGCTATAATTACAAACTCAGCATCCTTATACGCTTCTGCACCATCTGTTGTCGCTTTAAGATTCAGCTCTTTCTCAGCCAAATATTTTTCTATATAGTCATCCTGAATCGGACTCTTTTTATTGTTAATTAATTCCACTTTTTCAGGGATAATATCTACTGCAGTTACCTCATTATTTTGTGAAAGTAATACCGCAAGCGATAATCCAACATATCCAGTTCCTGCTACAGCAATTTTTCTGTTCATATTTCAATCCTCATCTTAAATTATATAAAATTCCTTATACCATTCAGCAAACTTTCGTAACCCATCTCTTAAGCTGGTACTTGGCTTAAAACCATAATCTCTTTCCAACGCACTGGTATCTGCATAAGTAACTGGGACATCGCCAGGCTGCATCGCAACCAATTCTTTATGACTTTCAAAATCATAATCTGCTGGAAGCACTCCTGCACGGATCAGTTCTTGTTGCAATATATCTACAAAATCTAAAAGATTCTCTGGGTTCTGATTTCCGATGTTATAAACAGCATATGGTGGAATTGGTAAACCATCCTCACCATTCTTTCGTTCTGGTGCTCCCTGCATTACACGTTTTACACCTTCAACAATGTCATCAACGTATGTAAAATCTCTCTTGCAATTTCCATAGTTGAATATCTGAATTGTCTGTCCTTTCAGAAGCTTATTAGTAAAGCCAAAATATGCCATATCTGGTCTTCCTGCTGGACCATACACGGTAAAAAACCGAAGTCCCGTTGCTGGGATGTTATACAACTTGCAATACGAATGAGCCATAAGCTCATTACTCTTCTTTGTAGCCGCGTACAGACTGACAGGATTATCAACCTTATCATCAGTGCTATAAGGAACCTTCTTATTTGTTCCATATACTGATGAACTTGAAGCATATACAAGATGCTCAACACCTGTCTCACCGTTATCGTAAGAATGACGACACGCTTCCAGGATGTTGTAGAATCCAATTAAGTTAGATTGGATATACGCGTCAGGATTTGTGATACTGTATCTAACCCCTGCCTGAGCTGCTAAGTTGACAACTACTGCCGGTTTGTGTTCTGAAAAGATTTCATCAATCGTAGCTTTATCAGCGATATCCCCTTTAATAAATGTCCACTGACCATTCATCTTCTCAATCTGCTGTAATCTCCATTCCTTGATTGCTACATCGTAGTAATCATTCATATTGTCAATTCCAACGATTTTTATATCTTCAATTGTCTTAAAAAGTTCTATTACTAGATTTGAACCTATAAATCCTGCTGCCCCAGTAATAAGTATTGTCTTTCCATT
>CAZBKO010000182.1:0-2131 GCA_964492545.1 uncultured Lachnospiraceae bacterium | reverse complement strand
CCTTTAGAAATGAAATAACACCTGGTAACTTTACATTCAGAACAAGAGAATTTGAACAGATGGAGCTTGAGTTCTTCTGCAAACCAGGAACAGATATGGAATGGTTCAAATACTGGAGAGAATTCTGTATTAATTGGCTTAAGAATCTTGGAATTAAAGATGATGAGATGAGAGCTAGAGATCACTCACCAGAAGAATTATGCTTCTACAGCAAAGGAACAACAGACATTGAATTCTTATTCCCATTTGGCTGGGGAGAATTATGGGGAATAGCTGACAGAACAGATTATGACCTTACACAGCATCAGAATACATCAGGAGAAGATATGTCTTATTTTGATGATGAAGCAAAGGAAAAATATATTCCATATGTTATCGAGCCATCACTTGGTGCTGACAGAGTAACACTCGCATTTTTATGTGCAGCTTACGATGAGGAAAACATTGGAACAGAAGATAAGCCGGATATGAGAACAGTTCTCCATTTCCATCCAACTATTGCACCTGTTAAGATTGGTGTGCTTCCATTATCTAAGAAGCTTAACGATGGCGCAGAAAAAGTATATGGTGATTTATGCAAATACTATAACTGTGAATTTGATGATAGAGGAAATATTGGTAAACGTTATAGAAGACAGGATGAAATCGGAACACCTTTCTGCGTAACTTACGATTTCGATTCAGAGAAAGACGGATGTGTGACAGTTCGTGATAGAGATACTATGGAGCAGGAAAGAATTAAGATTGAAGATTTAAAAGATTATTTTGAAAAGAAATTTGAGTTCTAATTCATTATAGTAACAGAAGTTAAAGGCTGCCGTGACAGATTATGTACGGCAGCTTTTGCATCAATAAAGAGTAAAAGATTTGCTCAAACGGAGTGGTTGAAAATGAATAATCCATTTATAAGTCGAACGGATACAGGAAGAGAGTACCTAACATCTAATTGTTCTCTGAACAAGGTGAAAATAGATAAACTTCCACTGTATGGTGTTGAGGATGAAATCGAAGGCAAAAGCGTCAAGGAAATATTTGGAGCCAGTATAATTATTGAAGATATTATTGAGAATGCAGAACAGCTTCACATTATTGTGGAGGACTACATTAAGATGGATCTTCCAAAAATTCTTGGAGAACGTCTTCATCAGGGCAATGCCTGTGCTGAAGCAATGGCAAAGAAATATGGTGAAAGATTGGGTATGTTGTTGCTGGTTCTCAAAACGGGCTTGAAGGAAAACAGACAAGCACGAAAGGATTGGAATGATTCTGAATGGGAGTACTGGGCCAATATTAAGAATGTTATTTTTGCAGGTGGTTTGGCAAGTGGATATCTTGGAAAATACCTGATTGATACAGCTAGGACTGTATTTGCAAGAGCAGGTGTCAAGTCATACAATATAATCAGAAATGAGAATAGTTCAAAAATTGGGGCTCTTGGATGCCTTACAGAAGTAATGGATGATGATAAAGTTCATATACTTTTTGATTTGGGACAGACTAAGATAAAACGAGTTATTTCCATAGAAGAAGATAATGAAACAAAGCTTATAGAACTTGAAAGTAGAAAATCAATTAATATGGAATGGAAGGTTGAAGATTATGATGAGCGAGTTCGTCAGGCTAATGAACTGCATGAATATCTTGTAAATCTTATCGTAGAAACATATAAAGAGGCAGAGAAATACGGTAAAGTAGGATGGGAAATTGTAATAAGTATTGCCAGCTACGTTATTGATGGTCAGATAAATAAAGACCGTGGTGGATATGCAAAGCTCTGCGAATTGGGAGATAATTATGCGGGGATACTTGCCCATGCACTTGAAAGCATATTGTCAACTAATATTATGATACAATTAGTACATGATGGCACAGCAGTTGCATTATATTATAAAAATTATGATGATGCTGTATGTATAACTATGGGAACTGCACTTGGTGTAGGATTTCCTGAAATTGATTTAAATGGAAAAAATAGAATTGACTAAATGTAAATTGGTTGTTATAATTGCTTTGTGACTGTAAGTGCGCTCTTTTTTTGCGTGCATTTATGTCAACAAACATCGTAAATAAGGGCAAACCTTATAAGATAAAAGTATAATTTTAGGAGGAATTACAAAATGGCAAACAAATG
>CAZBKO010000181.1:0-2189 GCA_964492545.1 uncultured Lachnospiraceae bacterium | reverse complement strand
CGGCACAAACGGAAGCGCCAGCCACCCCACCGCCCGCCAGCCCGGCCAGCAAATATGCTACCGGCGTTCCGCCCCCGGCCATCAGTCATACTACCGCCACAACCTGATAATCCCCACACTTACAAAAAAAATCATTTACTTGCAACCTTTTTGCATTCATAATCGTATTATATGTAAAAAGAGGATAAAACATATGAGTAAAACAATTAAAAAGTCTCAAATAGCAGAGCTTCTTGATATATATGCAGATATGGTTATGAGAATCGCCTACCAGAACATGAGAAACGAATCAGATGCCGAAGATGTATGTCAGGATGTTTTCCTGAAGCTGGTGGAAAAAGAAAGAAGCTTTGAGGACGATAATCACATAAAGGCATGGCTGATTAGAGTTACAGTCAATACCTGTAAAGACTATCTCAAATCCGGATGGCACAGCAGAACAGCAGAATATAACGGAAATGAATATGCATATGTAGACAAGAACAATGACGTGTTAGATGAAGTTATGAGTCTGCCGGCAAAATATCGAAATGTAATATATTTACATTATTACGAAGGGTATTCGGTTGAGGAAATTGGACAAATACTTGGAAAGAATAAAAATACAATCAAGAGCTGGCTTAGAAGAGGCAGGACAGAACTCAAACTTAACATGCTGGGAGGTGAGCTGTAATGGATAAGAAAAAATACGTATCAAGAATAAACGATATAAAAGCAAGTGATGCACTCAAACAACGTATAATAGAAAAGGTTGGTGAGGAAGATATGAGAAAGAAAAATGAAAACAAAGTGGCAAAGATTATGGCATCAGTGGTGGCAGTAGCAGGTGTGGCTGTGGTGGCTTGTGTTATTGGCATGAATAATGGAAACAGAAAAGGAACAGATTCGGCGGGAAATGGAACAACAAATATTTCTCAGGGAGCAACAACAAATCAGGAACCCACAACAAGTCAGGAACCCACAACACAGGAAACCCCAACAGGCAATCAGTACAAGATTCATGAACCAATATCAAACCAGGCAATGAATGATGTGATGTACATGGAGGCTATACAGCCAGAATATGTGGATGAAAATAACTTTTCACTAAAGATTAAGATTTTCAATAACTCCGAGGTAACTGTAAAGATTAATCCTGAATTCTGGGTAGAGGTTCCGGAGGATGATTTTGACAAAGGCCTATCATATGCAGAGGTCCCACCTGCAGCAACAATTGATTACAATACAGATGCAATTGAAGTTCCGGCAGGAGAAACAAAGGAAATAGACATAACAGACCTGTTCAAACAGGGATATTCATCACTTTTGGAATCAAACAACAGTGCGATTATAAACTTTTATGCGACAGCTGATATGGGAAATGGAGAAGCTACAACAACACTCAATGCCTCATTAACAGTAAGTGACAAGCTAAAGCTTTCAGTAGATAAAGCATACGTACCATATGACAGTACATCGGTCAATCTGATATTTAATAATCTGAAGAAATCAGAATACAGCTTTACAGCCGATACAGTGCTTCAGGTATTTAACACAGAAACTAAGGAAAAAGAAGACATAGCAGGAACCAAAACAACAGATGAATTCACTTTGGCTAAAGATGAATCGAAGACGCTAACTATAGATTTGCCGGAGAATCACGAGCCAGGCCTATATTATGTGACATCTGAGATAAAAAATGAGTCGGGCAAGGTAATTATGAAGGTATATGAGTCATTTGTAATACTTGCCGATGGCGTAAAGGGAATAGATTTAACAACAGATAAAGATACGTATGATGTGGGAAGCAGTACGATTAACGCTGTACTCACGGGGGATGGAAGTACAAATTGGTCATACGCAGACTTTACACTGTACCGGGTTGAGAATGGAAATGTTGGCGATATAGTCGCATTTAGCGACTCAGAGCTAAACATAAATGAAAATGTTATGAATAAAGAATTAACCACAAACGAAGCACTAACAGCAGGAAAGTATTTGCTGATAGCGATGGTTGACGATGGAAAAGAAATCACTGTAGGAGTTGGCACAGTGAAACCAAATCAGATCGCGCTAAGCAAGGAAATAGAAGTAAAATAAAACTTAATTCACCAATATTCGGTTATTATGCAAGGGCAGGTATGTAAGATATCTGCTTGAGTTTTCGTAAATTGCACTTTGAAAACAAATAAATCTAACTAAAGTGCCAA
>CAZBKO010000180.1:0-2246 GCA_964492545.1 uncultured Lachnospiraceae bacterium | reverse complement strand
TGTGGATAAAACTACGGAAACTCAAGGAAGTTATAAATTGACAATTGAGGAAAAGATGTTATAATAGAAACAAATACTATGAACAAGAGGAGGAAAATTGTATGTTCAAGAAGATTATCGCATTATCATTAACAGTAGCTATGATGGCAGCAGCTACAGTTACAACATTCGCAGCAGGAACAATTGATGACAATGAAGCAGCAGTTATTGCTGAGTTACAGGCTAGAAAGATTCCAGCTGAATACATTTCACAGGCTCAGAACTATTTCGAGCAGGATGAAGTTGAGATTACAGCTGACCAGGCAAGTACAATCATCGCTAATATCGATGATGCAGCTGCTATAGCTAAGGAGGCTGGTATTACATCAGCAGCAGATTTAGCTAAGGCTGATACAGCAGTTGTAGACAAGATTATGACTAAGGTTACAGCATCAGCTAGTACTGTTGGATTAACAGCAGCATTTGATGCTAAGACAGGCACAGCAACAGTTAAGGATAGCACAGGTAAGGTTATCGCTACAACTAACGTAGGCGTTAAGACAACAGGCACTGACTCAATGTCAACAGTTGTAGTTATTTCAATCTTAGGAGCAGCAGTAGTTGCATTAGTTGCAGCTGCAAGAAAGAGCTCAAGAGTTGAAGCTTAATAACAGAACTTTAAGGAAGCTTAATAGAGTAATGGCATATGTATATATGCCATTATTTTTTTCTATTATAGCTTATGGAATAGTCTATATAATGGCCTCTGATTTCGTTAATATATTTAAGAATACCATTGGCATAGTTATATCAGACGAGGTGCCTGATTTTAGCGTTGAACACGAAGCAGAATTCGTACCGGGTTCTGTTGAGATACACAAGGAAGATGGGGAAGAATCTGTAAAGCGAAGTGATGTAGAGATAGCGGAATACGGACAGCAGTATGCTAATATAGTGTGCAAGAAGATTGCACTTAATGCACCTGTATATAAGGGAGATGATGACGATATTCTCATGAAGGGAATAGGTCAGAATTTTGCATCATCACAACCGGGATTTGGAAGGCTCATATTGCTGTGTGGTCATAACAATACATTTTTCAATGCACTGAAGAATATTAAGGAAAATGATGTTGTTCAGATGGAGACCAGCTATGGAACATATAAGTACAAGGTAACAGAGATGAAGGTATTGGATGAGAACGACAAGAGTGCATACAGCTTTAGCGAAGAGGATGAGAGACTTGTAATGTACACATGTTATCCATTTGATATGCTGTCAAGGACTCAATATAGATATTATGTGTATGCTGATTTAATATCTGGTCCAAAGTTCGAAGATTAGGAGGTGGCGAATAATATGAAGAGTAAGAATAGAAATAATTCGTTTATATGTATTTGCTGCAGCTTTTTGCTTGCGGTTTTTGTTACCATACTTGGATTGCTGGTATCAGTTAAGCTTGGATTTGCAACAAATAATTCAATATCACAGGCACTTGATCAGGTTAAGTATGCTGATATGGTGTATGATGAATTGTTGGATAAATGTGAATCAATTGCCATACCTAACGCATTGTCGAGAGAAGTATTTGACGGAGTATTCAGTAAAGAAATGGTTAACAGCGACTGCAAGGCGTATCTTGATGCACAGCTAAACAGCAAGATCTGTGATGTGGATACAACAAAGGCGAAAGAAAAGTTAGTTTCGAATATCAATAAATATGTTAAGAAGAATAATTTGACTGCTGATGGCGATCAGGAAGAGATAGTCAATGGATTTGCAGATGACATAATGGAGTACTATACAGATGCAATACAGGTTCCATATGCAGGTCAGGTTGGAAATATATTTAGAATGATTTCCAAGTACTTTATGTATATCTGCCCTATAATGCTAGTGTTTTCAGCAGCTATTATATATGTTCTGTTTAAATTTAACACACGCAAGAAGAACAGAGTATTTAGATATATGGCATACAGCGTAATGTCAGGAGCATTTTCAGTTCTTATAATTCCTATATGCTGCTATATTTCAGGCTTTTATAAGAGGCTGCAGATATATCCGGAATACGTATATAGATTTATTGTTAAATATATTGAAAACGGACTAAGACTTATGACCATTATTGGAATTATTCTGGCAATAGCAGCTGGGGTAATGATTGCAGTGAGCAGCTATATTAAACATAAGCTGAAACAGGGCCGCAGTCATAGATAATTCTTGAGTTTCCGTACTTTTATACAAATTAATATTGACATTTACAACTT
>CAZBKO010000179.1:0-2261 GCA_964492545.1 uncultured Lachnospiraceae bacterium | reverse complement strand
CGAACAATAAGGTCTTAAAATACTCAACAACTAATAGAGATGGATATAAAGAATACAAGAGCTGTGGAACCATATGTGCAGGATGTCCATATTTAAGCCAGTGTACAGAAAGCAGAGACCATGTGAAGCTCGTTACAAAACATGTATGGGATGATTACATGGAGCAATGTGAAGAAATCAGACATACAATTGGAATGAAAGAATTGTATTCATTAAGAAAAGAAACGATTGAAAGAATCTTTGGTACTGCAAAAGAAAACCATGGATTTAGATATACACAGATGATAGGAAAAGCTCGTATGAACATGAAGGTCGGGCTTACATTTGCATGTATGAATTTAAAGAAACTAGCAAAAATGATAGAAAGAAAAGGACTAGATACTAGCCCTAATAGACGTAAAAGTCGCATAAACTTTAATTTTATAAAAACTCAGAGAAAAATAGCACTAAGATTTGCATCTTAGTGCCACTTTGTCTACAGTCTGAAAGCATGCTTTTTTATCAATTCATCCATTTTATCCAGAGAAGCAAATCCATTTGCAGCGCCGTCGAAACCTATTTTGTATGATGCAAATATCTGAGCATATTTTATTGCCTCCAGTGCCGTTACACCGTTTCCATAATATGAAACAAATCCGCTGAAAAGCGCGTCTCCAGCTCCTACTGTATTTACGATATTATTATTTTCATACGCTGGTAGTTCATAAATTTCATCCTCTTCCCTGATATACATTGCAACTCCCTTCGAGCCTCTTCCCATAACAATAATATTGTTATTAAATTTATTCTTAATTTGAATAATTAAATCTCTCCAGTTATCACCAGCACCCTCGTCACTTAGAAACAAAATATCCGCATATTCCATAAAATCTTTATTATATTCATCATTCACATCACTGAGTACATGAACATCAGTTGCAATAGTCTTACTGAATCCTTTCACGCTTCTTAGTATCTCCCTGTTCATATTTGCGTTACATGCCACAACAATGTCACACTCATTAATCATCTCTTCAATGTTATCGCATTCCATTTTCTTATCCTGTATATCCTTCAAATCGCAGTATATTTTTCTGCGTCCCGTTTTATCATATAATACAACAGAATTCGGTGTTTCCATTAATGTTTGATATATATTTTTTGTGTCAATTCCAGATAACTGAACTTCATTAAGTATACATCTTCCAAAAATGTCATTTCCAACCATCGACAACAAATTTACATCATTTTTCAAAGCAAGCTGTGCCTTTGCTATATTATATGCTACGCCAGATACTGCTGAATTAACTCCAAAAAAAGGATAATCTATTGGACTATATGCAATTGGAAATTCATCAACTTTTACTGTTGTTTCAACATTCAACAACCCTGATATAAATATTTTCATAATCGTCTCCATTCCGGAACATTTTGCTAAATATTAATGTCTAATTCTACTGGGCAATGATCCGAACCCAATACCTCTGTGTGTATTGATGCACCCTGCAAATTATCTTTTAGTCTGTCTGACACAAGAAAATAATCAATTCTCCATCCTGCATTCTTAGCCCTTGCACTAAATCTATATGACCACCAAGAATAAATATTTTCTTTTTCTGGATAAAAATGTCTAAATGTATCAGTGTATCCATAGCTTAAGAGTTCTGTAAATTTGTTTCTTTCTTCATCAGTAAAACCTGCATTTTTTCTGTTTGTTTTAGGATTCTTCAAATCAATTTCTTTGTGTGCTACATTCATATCACCACAAACAATTACTGGTTTGTGTTCATTCAATGTATTTAAGTAATCTCTAAAATCATTTTCCCATCTCATTCTGTAATCAAGCCTTGCCAATTCATTCTGTGAATTTGGCGTATATACTGTTACCATATAGAATTTCTCATACTCTAGTGTAATAACACGACCTTCCTTGTCATGCTCTTCAATATCAATTCCATATTTAACATTAATTGGCTCTTCTCTAGTAAAAATCGCTGTTCCTGAATAACCTTTTTTTTCAGCGTAATTCCAATATTGATAATAACCTTCCAATTGTAAATCTAGCTGGCCCTCCTGCATTTTGCTTTCCTGAATGCAAAATATATCTGCCTTGGCTTCGTTAAAGTACTCAATAAACCCTTTTTGAACACATGCTCTTATCCCATTAACATTCCATGATATTAGTTTCATATTTCCTCCATAACACTAATTTATTCTTATTTTACCACACTCAAACTTCGCACTTAAATAAGTGCCTATGTACCTTGAAAATTCAATAATAA
>CAZBKO010000178.1:0-2336 GCA_964492545.1 uncultured Lachnospiraceae bacterium | reverse complement strand
ATACCACCTTCATCAGGGCTTATCATCATGAGATGTTCAGCATCTAACTCTAAATCCTTCTCATGTCTTAGAAGTCCTTTGACGAACTGGTAAGCTGGCTGAACTGTTTCAAATCCTTTAAGAGGAATAGCGTTCTGTACACGAGGATCATGAGCATCAAATGTGATGATGTTATCAACACCCATACCAACAAGTTCCTGAAGTGCAAGAGCACAGTCGAGAGATTCACGTCCTGTACGCTTATGCTGTCTGCTCTCGTAGAGGAAAGGCATGATTACTGTAATTCTTCTTGCTTTACCACCTGCAGCAGCAATAACTCTCTTAAGATCCTGATAGTGATCATCAGGTGACATGTGATTCTCATAACCACATACTGTATATTTAAGACTATAATTAGTAACGTCAACCATTAAGTACAGGTCCTTACCTCTTACTGATTCACAGATTGTACCTTTAGCTTCACCTGAACCGAATCTAGGTATTTTAGTTTCAAGAATATAAGAATCCTTTAGGTAGCCTGGGAACTCATCTGTCTTCTCAGGTGATATAGGTGTATTCTTACGCCACTTAGAAATATAGTGGTCTACTTTGAAACCTAATTCCTTACAACTGTCAAGACTTACTATACCCAAAGGTCCAACAGGTATGGTCTGTAAAATTTGATTTTCGTTAATCATCATTAAATCCTCCGTTTTGTATTTTGCATTTATTTTATAACACTACATAATAATATAGTCAAGGCTTAATTACGCTTTTTAAGGCGTATGTCATCTCCATAAATTTTTAGAATCTTATAATTACCAAGAATTCTTGAAAATAATCTGTCACTATATTTGTTCTGAATCTCTACAAATGACAGGTTAGATGAGATGATAGTTGAGTGCTTTTTAAGTAGTCTCTCGTTGAGACAGTTGAAAAGAGAACTTGTTGTAAATGCATTGTTTAGTTCAGTTCCCAAATCATCTATTATTAAGAGATCGCAGTTTAGAATCTTGTCGGTTCTTCCGATATCAGACTCCCGCGAAAATGTTTCATCTGCAAGGATATCAAATAATTGAACAGCAGACAAATAAATAACTGAATGATATTGATTCATCAGCTCTCTGGAAATACAGTTGGTAAGAAATGTCTTTCCAACACCAGTCTCTCCATATATGAAAAGATTATCAAATGATGTTGAGAAGTTGTGAATAAAATCCTTGGCAATGGCTACAACGTTGCGCATATTCACAAGAGCAGACTTTCCGGTGGCGGTATCCAAACATTTGTCTGAATAATATTTATATTGGAAAGTATCAAAATTCTCAGTGTTAATTATCTCCTGAATATTGGACTGAGAATAAAGTATATCAATCTCCTGCTTTCGAAGACAATGACATTTTGTGCCATCTGGAAGATAACCTGTATCATGACAGTCGACACAATCATAAATAGGCTCTAAATAATCATCAGGATAATTGGAAGCATTGATGATTGCTTTCTTCTCATCACGAAGGAGCTTGATTTCGTTCTTGTATTTTTCAAGAGTATCAGGCGCATTGTCAAGAAGCATGGCCTTAGCTGTTGACACAGAAATAGAAGAAATTAAGCTGTTAATCTCTTCTAGACGTGGAAACTGTTCATAAAGTTCGGCGGTGCGCTGGCTGGTCTCCTTGCGGTGGGCAAGCTGTGTGCGCTCATAGGAGCGCATTATCTCATTGTATTGCGATGTTGTAAGAGACACGATTAATATCCTCCCTGGTTGTTAGCGAGAAGTTCCTTCTCGAGTTCAGTAAAATTATAGGATCTCTGTTGAAAATTATTGAAGCTGTTCTTAGGAGTGCTGGTCGTACTGCGGCTCTTGGCAGCATTGGAGGCTTTGACATGCTCGCTGTCAAGTGACTTAACATCTGAAAGTGACTTGACGCCGCGACTCTTCCATCTCATAAGAATGGTATCTGTATACTGAAAACTAGGCTGGTGAATAGTCTCCATTGTCCTGTTACATGCATCTACAATAATATCAATAGTAAAATTAAATTCATTAGTCCATTTTGAAATATAATCCTTTTCGGCTTTACCGGGATTACGTCCTGTGATTCCAAAGGCTTTTAGAACAGCGAAATAATCGTTGCTATAGACACCGGAATCTTCCTTGGCTGCACTTACAGTTGTTATGCCCTTCTCAGCCCAGGCAAGAGCAACCTTCTCAACATATCTGATACCGGTATGGCTCTTAGATACACAATATTCAATAAGATATTCCATCAGCTCCTCTGAAAATTCAAGACCATCATATATGTACAAAAGAGTGTTGACGTCTGTGCTTGATAATGTTCTTCCAAAATAACGCTGAG
>CAZBKO010000177.1:0-2352 GCA_964492545.1 uncultured Lachnospiraceae bacterium | reverse complement strand
ATATATCATTTTGAAAAACAAAAAATAATTGCCAACGATTACTTGACACAAACTTAATAAAAAGATTATTTGTTATTTTCTATACACTATGATATACTCATTTTTGTTGTAATTAACTTAAGATTTGGAGGTATTAATGAACGATAATAATGAACTTAACCGTTTAGGTGACGCTGATAAGGTCAAACCTGGCAGACTTGAATCAGATGCTGATATTTACCAGAAGCGTGAGACCTTAACTCCCAAAGAGAACACTAAGAATATGAGCAAGAAGGATAAATGGTATTACTTTAAGGATTACTATTTAAAGGTAATTATCGTATTGGTATGCTTGGTATGTGTTGGTATTTATGTGGCCACTACAATATTCGACAAGAAAGATGATGAAGAACTCTATGTTGGATATGTGGATTGTCTGTACAGTGAAGATGCTGCTACTACTATATTAGAAGAATTTGCCCCAAGTATTGGTAAGGAATATTCGAACACCGACTATGCTGCCGAAAGTTTCTTTTCAACTTGGACTGATAACGAATGGTTATCTGACTATGTGGATAGAGGTCAGCTTGATGTGCTCGTCATGGATGAACAGCTATTTAAGGCTTATGCCGCAAAGGGAATACTTCTTGACCTTAGTAAATATCTTGATAAGGATTATTCATCCTATCTTGTTTCTGCTAAGGATAATAACGATAAAGATGCTACAGTTGGTTTTCAATGCAATTCAATTCAAATATATACTACTGAATCCGGTGAAAAAGTAGATGCTTATCTTGCAATACTTAAGAAATCATCACAGATTGATAACGCCATTGACTATTTAAAATTCTCTACTACATTTGAATATGCTTCCGAGGAAACAGCCACTGAATAATCGCTAAATTATATTAGAAAAGCTGTCACTTTAAGATTTCTAAATCATCATTAAAGTGACAGCCTTTTTTTATCTAAGTATTGCTATTGAATATGCAGGAAGTACAAGTGTATCTCCATCAAGTGAAGCTGTTGCTGTGCTGAGTGCTGCAACTGTTTCATTTAATTTGCTAAAGTTATTATCCTTCTGAGATATTGTAACTGTCTGTTCTGTCTTTGTTGTGTTCATAACAATAATAAGTTGGTTATAATTGTATGTCTTCTTCATAGCGCATACTTTTTCATTATCTGTTTCAATAAGCTCAAGTTCACCACGTGCTATTTCAGGATATTTATTTCTAAGTCTGATTACACGTCTTGAATAGTTGAATATTGACTCTGTATCTTTGATCTGATCCTCTACAGATGCAAACTTATTAATTACCAAGTCTGCTTCCATGCTTCCCGGGCCACTACACATTCCTGTTGTGGATGTTGTTGACCATGGCATTGGAGCTCTCTTATTCTCATCTCTTCCACTTCCGCCAATACCTACTTCTTCACCATATAACATAAATGTGCTTCCATTCATCATCTGAAGCATACCAATTGACATCTTTATCTTGTCTGCATTATATCCATATCCAGGTGCACTTCTGTCTATATCATGATTTTCAAGGAATGGTGCCATTATGTAATTCTCGTTGTATCCTTTTTCTGTCTGCATTGTTGCAAGAAGATTCTTTCCAAAGTTAGCTGCGCATGTATCTGAAAGCATACCATTAATTGTCTGAGCTACAAAGCCTGTATTAGTTGCCATACCAAAATCAAACACGCTGTCTATTCCACTTGCAAGATATTTAGCATACTGACCAATTCCTGAATATACCTCTGCTACGATATATGCATCACTCTTCTGGCTCTTCACATATGTATTAAACCATTTAAGTATCTCAACATTCTTAGGATCATTGTCTGATTCGTATTCCTTAGCTGCATCAAGTCTGAAGCCATCAACACCAAGGTCTAACCAATACTTTGAAATATCTTCGAATTCTGCTCTTACATCTTCATTGAAAAGATCAAGATCAGGCATTCCACTCCAGAACTTACACTCATAATACCAGTCTGTCGTTCCAGGAACCTTAGAATATACGCCTGTAGTTGGCTTTCCTTTTTCAAAATTATAATAATCTACGTATTTACATTTTGTTGCATCCGGCTGGTCATTCTCTCCCAATGTAGCAAGATAAGCTGATGCTTCTTTGAACCATTCGTGCTGTGTTGATGTATGATTCATAACAAAATCTATTATTACGTTGATTCCACGCTTATGACTTTCCTCAATAAGTGTCTTGAAATCATCAAGTGTACCATACTGTGGGTCGATTCCCTTATAATCAGTAATATCATACTTGTGATATGTTGTTGATGGATTAATAGGCATTAACCACATACCATTACACTCAAGGTCTGTTGTTGTATCAGGGTTGCCGTCAT
>CAZBKO010000176.1:0-2377 GCA_964492545.1 uncultured Lachnospiraceae bacterium | reverse complement strand
TTTACATAACTAAAATATCCTATTCTATTTGCCAACTATAATTTTACACTAACTATAAACGATGAATAAATAATCCACTTCGAAGCTTTGGTTCAAACCATGTAGACTTTGGTGGCATTAATCGTCCTGCATCAGATACTGCAAAAAGTTCACTGATTGCTGTAGGATACATAGAAAATGCTACTTCCATATCTTCAGCACATCTTCTTTCAAGTTCAGCAAGTCCTCTTATTCCGCCAATAAAATCAATTCTCTTATCTATTCTTGGATTGTCTATGCCAAGTATTGGTGTGAGTACATTTTTCTGAAGTATTGACACATCAAGTCCATCAACCGGGTCTGCTGACTTAATATCATCATGTGCAGCCAAAACATACCATTCATTATCAAGGTACATTCCAATGCATCCTTTTTCATCTGGTGAATATGGATTATTTCCAAGGTTCTTCACATCAAATTTTTCAGATAATTTTGCTATAAATGTATCCTTATCATTTCCATTTAAATCCTTAACCACTCTGTTGTATGGCATTATCATAAGCTCTTCATCAGGAAAAAGTACTGACAGGAAATAATTAAATTCTTCTGTTCCATCATAGTTTGGATTTTCTGCTCTTCTCTTAAGTCCGACCTTAACAGCAGATGCTGCTCTATGATGCCCATCAGCAATATAAATACTATCAGTATTGGCAAATGCTTCTGCAATAACTTTTATATCATTATCTTCTGTTATTTTCCACACTGCATGTCTAACTCCGTCATCAGCAACAAAATCACAATATGCTTCTGTTGTTTTTACCTTTGCAACAATATCATTTATTGAATTATTCGAGCGATAAGCAAGGAAGATAGGGCCGGTCTGTGCATTGCAGGTATCGACATGTCTAATTCTGTCCTCTTCCTTATCAGCTCTTGTATTCTCATGCTTCTTGATTACATTATTTACATAATCATCAATGGATGCGCATCCAACAAGACCTGTCTGTGTACGTCCATCCATTGTAAGCTCATATACATAATAGCATGGTGTCTGCTCCTGTACATAAGTACCATCACTAATCATTCCCTCAAGTAATTCCTTTGCTTTTGCATATACCCTTTCATCATATGTATCAACCGAATCATCGAACTGTGTTTCAGCTCTATCAATACGTAAAAATGATAAATCATTTCCTTTAACTGCCTCGCAAGCTTCTTTTCTATTGTAAACATCATATGGTAATGCAGCAACTTTATCTGCAAGCTCTCTTTTTGGTGTAATACATTTGAATGGTTTAACTGTAGCCATATTTTCCTCTTTCCGAAGTCAATTAACTTCTATGTTATTTTAAAAAGAACGCTTTCATCATATGATAAAAGCGTTCAAAACTTTACGTGCAAAAACACCCTTTTATATTATAAAGGATATATATTATTTAATAATTCTTACTTTGATTACGCCATCGATTGCACTGATTTTATCAGCAACTTCTGCTGTAGCAGCGGAATCAAGATCAAGCATTGTGTATGAATAATCGCCTTTGCTCTTGTTAATCATATCAGAGATATTTACGCCTGCACCTGCCATAATTCCTGAGAACTGGCTAATCATATTAGGTATATTCTTATGGTTGATTACGATACGTCCAGCCTTTGTACATACACCCATATCACACATTGGATAGTTAACAGAGTTGATAATGTTACCATTTTCAATATAATCCATAAGTTCCTTAACTGCCATGATTGCACAATTGTCTTCTGATTCAGCTGTTGAAGCACCAAGATGTGGTGTAGCAATAACATTCTGAGCCTTAAGAATTGTTGCATTAGGGAAGTCTGTGATATACTTCTTAACTTTACCTGATGCAAGAGCTTCTGTCATGTCTGCATCATTTACAAGAGTATCTCTTGCAAAGTTGAGAACAACAACATCATCTTTCATCATAGAGATTGATGTCTTATTAATCATACCGATTGTATCAGCTATTGCTGGTACGTGAACTGTAATATAATCACACTGAGCAAATATTTCTGCATTTGATTTAACAACCTTAACATTTCTAGAAAGATTAAGAGCATTGTTAACTGAAAGATATGGATCTGCTCCAAGCACTTCCATTCCAAGTTCATCACCAGCATTAGCAACTAAAACACCAATTGCTCCAAGTCCGATAACACCAAGCTTCTTGCCCTTTACTTCTGTTCCGGCAAACTTTGACTTAGCTTTCTCCATTGTCTTATTGATATTCTCGTCAGCAGAATTTTCTTTAACCCATTCCATTCCGCCCTTGATATCTCTAGCTGCAAGCATCATACCGCAGATAAATAATTCTTTAACACCATTAGCATTAGCACCAGGTGTATTGAATACTACGATACCTTTTTCTGCACATTT
>CAZBKO010000175.1:0-2385 GCA_964492545.1 uncultured Lachnospiraceae bacterium | reverse complement strand
AATGTCTTTTTCATAAAAATTTATTAACTGCTATGTCACTAACTAAATGACATTGGCAAATTGCACCTCTATTTTTTATGCTATATAGTTTTGTGTTTTATAACCATAAACCATGTTCTTCCATATTCTGAATTACATTTTTTATATGGAGATTAGCAAGCTTTTCCGCTTCCTTGGCATTTCTATTTTTTAGTGCCTCTACAATTGCTCTATGTTCCTTATTGGAATGTTCAACACGCTCTGCAGATGACAATGTCTTTTTTCTTACTTTTTCAAGATATTGGTGAAAATCCGTAAGAGTTTTTCTAATCATTTTGCTTCCGGATGCTCTATATAATAATTCGTGAAACTGATTATCAAGTTCTAATACCTGCTCGTATTTAGCTTTACTGCTATGAAATTCACTTAAATCAAGAATTTCTTCCATATCTGATATTATCTGATCATTTATATTTTGGGCTGCTTTCTTTGCACAAAATCCTTCAAGCATTGAACGCATTTCACATATATCTCGAACATCCTCCTGATCAATTCCTATAACTGTTGCACCTTTGTTTGGAACTATTTCAATTAATCCCTCAAGCTCCAACTGCCTAAGTGCCTCTCTAACTGGTGTTCTGCTAACATTTAAATCAGCAGCCAGATTCATTTCCTTAAGTTCTTCGCCAACCAAGTATTTACCGGATAGAATATCTTCTCTAAGGGTATTAAATACTTTGTCGCTCAACGAATAACCATTTACTGCCATAAATGCACCGACCCTTTCTAAATTAAATTAGCTCAATGCCAAGTTCCTGACATTTAACACTAATAATTTCTACAAGCTCATTGTCTGTTATTACTGTTACTCGTCCGTCCTCATACTCGCTATCAACCCATGACTTAACATTGTGAACAAGCTCACTGCTCTTATCTACCTTTTTATCATCAGGCAGTCTGAAATATGTGTTAATCCAATGTGCAATTCCTGCAAGTCCTGATGTGTTTGATACAGCTACAAGAACTGGTCTTTTTAGTAATTTTTCCGTATCAAATATATTGTATATTTCTTCATTCTTAAGTAATCCATCAGCATGAATTCCTGCCCTTGTAACGTTGAAATTCTTACCAACAAAAGGAGTTCTGGAAGGCATTTCATATCCAATCTCATCATGAAAATACTCTGCTAACTCAGTGATAACTGTTGTATCCATTCCATCAAGTGTACCCTTCATCTGAGCATATTCAAATACCATTGCCTCAAGAGGGGTATTTCCTGTTCTCTCGCCAATGCCAAATAATGAACAGTTAACTCCGCAAGCACCGTATAACCATGCAGTTGTTGAATTTGTAACTGCTTTGTAAAAATCATTATGTCCATGCCATTCAAGCTGTTCAGATGGTACACCACCATTTGTAACAAGGCTGTAAATAATTCCCTGTACTGAACGAGGGATAACTGCACCTGAAAAGTTAACTCCATATCCCATTGTATCACATGCTCTAATCTTAACAGGTATCTTATACTCTTCCTGAAGCTTCATGAGCTCTAGGCAGAAAGGAATTACAAATCCATAAATATCTGATCTTGTAATATCTTCTAAATGACATCTTGGACTAATGCCTGTTTCAAGGCATTCTCTAACTACGCTTAAGTAGTGATTCATACATTCTCTTCTTGTCATTTTCATTTTATAGAAAATATGGTAATCTGAGCAGCTTACTAAAATACCTGTCTCTTTCATTCCAATATCCTTAACAAGCTCGAAATCCTTTTTGCTTGCTCGAATCCAGCTTGTAATTTCAGGGAACTTGTATCCCCTCTCCATACATTTATATACAGCATCTCTATCCTTCTTACTATATAAGAAAAATTCGCTCTGTCTAATAATTCCCTTAGGTCCACCAAGCTTATGTAAATAATCATATATCGTTACTATCTGTTCTGTAGAATATGGTGCACGTGACTGCTGTCCATCTCTAAATGTTGTATCTGTAATCCAAATATTTTCCGGCATATTATGTGGAACTATTCTATCGTTAAATGCAATCTTTGGAACTTCTTCATATGGAAAAAGATTCCTATATACATTAGGCTTATCTGTATCTACAAGATGATAAATATGTTCCTCTAGCTGAAGTAAGTTTGTGTGTTCATTCATTTTTACTGGTCTGTTATCCATTTCTATTATCCTCACATTGTGTATTTGTACTTTTGTATGATTGTATACAATTATACATGAATTGTCAAGTCATTATTATGTCGAATTATGATATATTTCCACACAATCCACATAGTTATACACATTTGTCAGACTATTCAAGCTATATTGTTCTCTTTGTCGCATAATTATGTTAGAGTATAATTATTATTGGCAAGATTAGTAAAAAAATAAGGGAAGAAGG
>CAZBKO010000174.1:0-2400 GCA_964492545.1 uncultured Lachnospiraceae bacterium | reverse complement strand
GGATCATATAACAAAAAAGAAATCGTATCAGTTGATTAATGATTACGAAACCCTTTAAGTTTAACTTAAAGGGTTTTTTTCGTAATAGAATACATTTATATTAAAAACGTATTGACTTTTGGATATGGTTTTTAGTATATTATGTATTAGGTGTTTTAAGGATGAATGCCAGAAAGGTCAGGTAAGGATTGTGGAATATACAAGAGTTGCAGTCGACGCTATGGGCGGAGATAATGCGCCTGTTGAGATTATTAAAGGTGCAGTGAATGCTGTTAATGAAAGAGAAGATATCAAGGTTACACTTGTTGGTATAGAAAGTGTCATTAATGACGAGCTTGCAAAATATGAATATAATACACAACAGATAAGTGTTGTTAATGCAACAGAAGTAATCGCAACAGATGAACCACCGGTTAATGCAATAAGGAAGAAGAAGGATTCATCAATAGTAGTTGCAATGAACTTGATTAAGCATGGCGAAGCAGACGCATTTGTTTCGGCTGGAAGTTCAGGTGCTATATTGGTGGGTGGACAGCTTATTGTTGGAAGAATTAAGGGAATCGAAAGACCACCACTTGCACCACTCATTCCAACAGCAAAGGGTGTATCACTTCTAATTGACTGTGGAGCTAACGTTGATGCGAGATCATCACATCTTGTACAGTTTGCAAGAATGGGTTCAATTTATATGGAGAACATAGTTGGAATTAAGAACCCTAAGGTTGCAATAGTGAATATTGGCGCTGAGGAGGAGAAGGGAAATGCACTTGTCAAGGAAACATTTCCATTACTCAAGAACTGTACTGACATTAACTTTATTGGAAGTATAGAGGCAAGGGAGATACCGGAAGGATATGCAGATGTAATTGTCTGTGAAGCTTTTGTTGGTAATGTAATACTCAAATTATATGAAGGACTTGCATCTACATTATTAAGTAAAGTCAAACAGGGATTAATGTCATCATTAAGAAGCAATATAGGAGCACTTCTTATAAAGCCGGCACTTAAGAGTACTCTCAAATCATTTCAGGCAGACCAGTACGGCGGAGCACCTTTACTTGGACTTAATGGCTTAGTAGTCAAAACACACGGAAATTCCAAGGCCCTGGATGTTACCAATTCGATTTTTAATTGTGTAAAATTTAAGGAACAGAATATAAATGAAAATATTAAAAAAATGTTAGTCAATAACGAGCAATAGAAAGGAAGTAATAAGAATGGAATTTGAAAAATTAAAGAAAATTATTGCAGAAGTTTTGAATGTTGAAGAGGATAATATCACACTTGACACAACATTTATTGATGATTTAGGAGCTGATTCACTTGATGTGTTTCAGATAATAATGGGAATAGAGGAAGAATTTGATATTGAAATTCCACAGGAAGCAGCTGAATCAATAACATCTGTTAATGACGCAGTTGAACAAATTAAGAACGCAGTTAACAACTAAAAGCCCTATAAGGGCTTTTTCATATAATTGGAAACACCTTCCTGTTATATGAAAAAGACCTGATATTGCTTTATATCAGAAAGGTGGTCCTATAATGAATACGGATTTAGCTTCATTAGAAGCAAAGATACAGTATACATTTAATGATAAAATGCTACTTAGAAGAGCATTAACGCATAGCTCATATATCAATGATCAGAAGTTGGATAAGACTATGGATTATGAAAGAACAGAATTTTTAGGAGATGCAGTTCTCGAACTTGTGAGCAGCGAATATTTATTCAAAAAATATCCTACCAAAGCTGAGGGTGAGATGACAAAGCTGCGCGCAAGTATGGTATGTGAGAAATCATTAGCTATAACAGCCAGAGAAATAGGTCTTGGTGAGTATATTTATTTTGGACGTGGCGAAGAAAAATGTGGAGGAAGAGATAGAGATTCAATTATTGCCGATGTTGTAGAGGGCATAATTGGCGCAATATTTCTTGATTCAGGTATTGAGAATGCAAAAAGCTTTATAAATGATTATGTATTGAAGGATATAGAACACAAGAGTTTGTTCTATGATTGCAAAACAACCTTACAGGAATTGGTTCAAAAAGAAAAAAATCATGAGCTTAAATATATTGTTACTTCAGAGAGCGGCCCGGATCATAACAAGATATTTGAGGTTCAGGCGTTGTTGGACGGCAATGTAATAGGAGCTGGCAATGGCAAGAGTAAGAAGGATGCAGAGCAAAATGCTGCTTACGATGCGATATTAGCTATAAAAGGTAGAAAGGTACTGAAATAAATGTATTTAAAAAGCATAGAGGTACAGGGATTTAAATCATTTGCAAACAAGATTAACTTTGAATTTCATAATGGTATTACAGGTATTGTAGGACCAAACGGAAGTGGAAAAAGTAATGTTGCCGATGCAGTGAGATGGGTTCTTGGAGAACAGAGA
>CAZBKO010000173.1:0-2437 GCA_964492545.1 uncultured Lachnospiraceae bacterium | reverse complement strand
GATAACAGTGATTTCTCCGAGGGGGAGAACGTAGTCAAGAAGGGAAAACAAGATGTCCTGTATTCATAGCCTGAAGCATATCAAGTGTCTCCTCTCCTCTCACTTCACCAACAATAATTCTGTCAGGTCTCATTCGAAGAGAAGCTCTTATTAAATCTCTAATAGTAACCTCGTTATCTCCCTCTGTGTTGGCTTGTCTAACTTCCAAACGTACCAGATTATCAACACCTTTTATTTGAAGCTCTGCTGAATCTTCAATTGTTACAATTCTCTCATTCTTCGGAATATAGTCTGAAAGTGCATTAAGAAAAGTTGTCTTCCCAGATCCTGTGCCTCCACTGATAAAAATGTTATATCCGGAAATAACCAACGTTCTAAGAAAATCTGCGGCCTGTCCGGTTACTGCACCTATATCAATTAACCTATCCATATTCATTCTATGCTGTGGAAACTTCCTAATGGTAATAACAGGGCCATCAATTGCTATTGGGTTCAGAACAATATTAACTCTCGAACCATCTAAAAGACGAGTATCTACTATTGGTGTTGCTTCATTAACCCTTCGATTAACCTTAGAAACCATCTGCTGAATAATATCATTAAGCTTCTCATCTGATGCAAAAGAAATATCCAATTTCTTGATATTACCATTACATTCAACAAAAATATTATCCCTGCCATTCACCATTATTTCAGTAATACTTTCATCATCTACAATATCCTGTAATATATCTAGTCCCCTTATGGAATCAAATATCTCCTTACGAATTCTAAGCTTATCCGCAATAGACAGATAAACATAATCTCTGTCACCTAATATTGAGTTATCAATAATCTCAAAAAGTTCACTATCATTAATATCTTTACCAAGGTCAATATGCTCAATTACCTGCTTCTTCATCATCTCAATCTTATTCATTTCCAATCACATCCCAAGCAATTTTTTTAACAAATTCTCTATACTGACCATAACAAATTTCCATTAAATCAAACTCCTTCTTAGAAGATGAAAACTGATTAACAAATATGTTCATTTTGTCCAGATTATCCCCATAAAGCGTCGATTGCAAATAAAGCTTAAATTCCTCAAGCTTAACTCTTGAAATACTGTCATCAACGTAAGGCACATATACTCTGTCGCAAATACTCATAATTTCAAATACATTCTGAAACATAGGTCCAATATCCAAGACTATAACATCATAGTCACTCCATTGCGGTATATTCCTGATAAAACTGCACCAGGTATTCATGTCAATATTCCTGATATCTTCAGTAAATATCATAGGTGGTATATAGTCCATCTTCTGCAGACTATGTATAGCTGCCTTAAATCTCATTGCCATGTTAGTATTTCCCTGAATATAGTAATACATGACATCTGAAATATCGCTCATATACTCACCCTTAACAATAGATCTCAGCCCCGAAAATTCTTCAAAATTCAAATAAAGAACCTTCTTCGATTCACTTAAAATCTGACCAAGACTTATTGCAAATGATGTGCTTCCACACCTTCTAACCGGCGAGTATACTGCAATTATCTTAACACCAGTATTATTTACAAATACTCTTCCATCTGAATTAAAACTATCACATTCAGCAATATAGCTCGACACCTCACGAATGATATTATCTCCAGGCTGATACTTCCAAACCTCGCTAAATTCGTACTTATTAGTCTCCCTACCGTCATCACTTAATAACATTATCTGAATATTAAGCTCGATTATCTCTTCACATAGTAATTTCTCCGACACTAAAATAAGACTAGGCCTTCTCTCATTAACAAATTGAAGTAAACTATCTAAATTGGTAAAACCTGCAACAGAAAATGCTGCATTAGACATATTATTGACATATTCTGAAAACGACTTAATATATTCCTCGTCTTCATCATATATAACTAGAATTTCTCTTTTCAAGTGCATCCCCTTCTATATGGGATGATTGAAAACATAAGATTGTTTTGATGTTTTTTCATTATATACCATAGTATATTATTTGTAAAGCATTTTTTTCATTTTATGAATAAATATTTTAATAGACGACTATAATTAAATTATAACGATAATATTAGTGCGAAAATAGAAAGGAATAGTGAATGTTTTTGATAAGCATATTTAAGAAATCAAATAACGAACCAGTTTCAAATCCATTGTTGGTTGAAATTGAAGAAACTAAAGGTGCACTATGTGCCGCATATGCTAACTTTGAAAATGTTGTAGAACCTGACCTTGTAGATAGCTGTATATATGAAATGAAAGCCGTGCAGCTTAGATACAAATTTCTACTTAATCAGCTGAAAGAGTTAAAAGAATATTCTGAAACCAATACCATTTAGTAGGAAAAGCATGCTATACGCATGTTTTCAGACTGTATACAAAGTCCCAGGCAAAATGCCTGGGATTTTTCTCGTTCGAGGCTTAATAAATCC
>CAZBKO010000172.1:0-2528 GCA_964492545.1 uncultured Lachnospiraceae bacterium | reverse complement strand
TACATAATTAGCAAGGGAAGCAATTCTTTCACTTCTCATTGGATTTCTCTTGTATGCCATTGCTGACGAACCAATCTGGTTCTTTTCAAATGGCTCTTCAACTTCTTTCAGGTGCTGAAGTAATCTGATATCATTTGAAAATTTATGTGCACTTGATGCGATTCCTGCAAGAACATTAAGAACTCTTGTATCCACCTTACGTGAGTAAGTCTGTCCAGATACAGGGTAGCAGTTCTCAAATCCCATCTTTTGTGCTATCATTTTATCTATTTTACGGATTTTGTCATGATCTCCATCAAACAATTCAAGGAAGCTTGCCTGTGTTCCTGTTGTGCCCTTTGAACCTAATAGCTTCATGCTTCCAATAAGGTACTCTAAATCTTCAAGATCAAGAACAAGTTCGTTCATCCATAATGTTGCTCTCTTTCCAACTGTTGTTGGCTGTGCCGGCTGAAAATGAGTAAATGCAAGTGTTGGCTGTGCCTTGTACTTGTCTGCAAATTTTCCAAGCTCATTAAGAACATTTACAAGCTTCTTATGTACAAGCTTGAGTGCCTCTGTCATAACGATTATATCTGTATTATCACCTACATAGCAAGATGTTGCGCCAAGATGAATAATTCCCTTTGCCTTTGGACACTGAACTCCGTAAGCATATACATGAGACATAACATCATGTCTTACGAGTGCTTCTCTCTCTTTAGCTACATCATAATTAATATCCTCTGCATGTTCCTTTAACTCTGCTATCTGCTCGTCTGTGATATCAAGGCCTAATTCCTTTTCTGACTCAGCAAGTGCAATCCATAATCTTCTCCAAGTTCTAAACTTCTTGTCCGGTGAAAAAATGTACTGCATCTCCTTACTTGCGTATCTCTCTGATAATGGACTCTGATACTTATCCTGCATAGTTTACCTCCTAAAATATGTTGTGATTATTTGTCATAACTTCCTCGTATATCCTGTGTTGGTGGATCCATTGGATAATTTCCGGTAAAACATCCTGTGCATATAGGTAATCCTTCAACTAACTCCGGTAATCTGTTGATTTCCAGATAGCCTAATGAATCTGCGCCTATAATCTGTCTTATTTCCTCAATTGATCTGTTATATGCAATTAACTGTTCTCTCGATGGAATGTCTGTGCCAAAATAGCATTCGTACAAAAATGGTGGTGAACTTATTCGTACATGAACCTCTGTTGCACCGGCCTCTTTTAACATGCTTACTATCCTGTCACTTGTAGTTCCTCTTACAATTGAATCATCAATCATAATAACTCTTTTGCCATTAACTGCTTCTTTCAGAACATTTAACTTGACTCTCACACTTGATTCTCTGCTGCTTTGTTTTGGCTTAATAAATGTTCTTCCCACATATCCATTCTTCACAAATGCTGTTCCATATGGAATCCCTGATTCTAAAGAATAGCCAAGTGCTGCTGCATTACCTGACTCAGGCACGCCCACAACCAAATCAGCCTCTACCGGGTGATCCTTCGCTAAAAATCTTCCTGCTGCGATTCTTGAGTGGTACACTGACACTCCATCTATACAGCTGTCCGGTCTTGCGAAATAAATGTATTCAAATATGCATCTTGCTTCCTTAGACCTAGGCAAACACATGCTTGTATCTGAAGAAATTCCTGATTCATTGATGGTGACTATCTCGCCAGGAAGTACATCTCTGACAAATTCAGCTCCAACTGTATCAAGGGCACATGTCTCTGATGCCAGAACATATGCGTTATCTCTCTTGCCAATGCATAGTGGCTTAAATCCAAATGGATCTCTGGCGCCAATAAGCTTTCTTGGACTCATTACAATAAGAGAGTAAGCTCCTTTTATCTTCTTCATAGCATGAGCTACTGCTTCTTCTACACTTGCACTGTTGATTCTCTCTCTTGCAATATGATATGCAATTACTTCTGAATCTATGGTAGTCTGAAAAATAGCTCCTGTGTACTCTAGTTCTTTTCTAAGCTCGAGTGCATTTATGAGGTTACCATTGTGAGCAAGTCCCAAGGTTCCCTTCACATAATTTAGTACCAACGGCTGAGCATTTTCCCTTGTACTACTTCCTGCCGTTGAGTAGCGGGTATGACCCACGCCAATATTACCTTGTAATTTACCCAGTTCTTCATGGGTAAATACCTCATTTACCCTTTGTGCGACAGCACCTTTCCCTTGGGTCCCGTGGTATCACTGACTGCTATACCACAGCTTTCCTGACCTCTATGCTGTAAAGCGAATAGTCCATAATAAATGCTTGATGCAACATCGTTGCCATCAAAATCATACATACCAAAAACGCCACACTCCTCATGGAGAGAATCCTCCATATCTTCCTGAATATGAATGTCTTTGTTCATAATTGCTCCTTTGTGTATGAGTAAATAGTAATTGTGGTGACCCCACAATCTCACTGTAAGATTATAATACAACAATTATTCAAAATCAACCTGCAATATTTCTTGGTTTGTGTCAAGTAAACGTTGGCAAATTTTTTACTGTTTTTCAAAAATGATA
>CAZBKO010000171.1:0-2593 GCA_964492545.1 uncultured Lachnospiraceae bacterium | reverse complement strand
GATAACCATATAGGTGAAGAGAGAAATGTAACAAATCTTTCTTCACCTTTTTATTATGTAGGAATTTTGAATAAAATCTGATATAATACCATATAGAAAATAAATAGGAATGGAGATTACAATGTTAGAATTTAAATATGATACACAATTATTAATTGAAGGAACAGGACTGGATGAAGATGTGATAAGTGAATACTTCACCAATAATTTCAAGGGAGACTGCCTTTTGGCGGTTGGAGATGATGAGTTGATAAAGGTTCATTTTCATACAAATGAGCCATGGAAGGTGCTAGAGTATTGCTCATCAATCGGGGAAATCTATGATATTGTAATAGAAGATATGGATAGGCAGTCAAGAGGCTTACAGGGTTAGAAATATAGAATAGTGAGGAAAAATGTATGAATCAAAAAGAATTAATGCTATCAGAACAACTATACATTGCAGATGGTCCGGAGCTTGCTAAGGATTACAAGAACTCGAGACGCTTGTTAAGATTAATAAATGCAACAACAGAAGATGAACCAGATACAACAGTTAAGCTGTTTAGGGAGCTGTTCAATAAAACAGGAGAAAGATTCTGGATAACACCACCTTTTCGCTGTGACTATGGGTACAATATTTCAGTTGGTGAGAATTTTTACGCCAATTATGAATGTATAATATTAGATGTATGTGAAGTAAATATAGGCGATAATGTACTGCTTGGACCAAGAGTAACTATATATACAGCCGGACATCCAATTGATGCAGAGGTAAGAAACACAGGACTTGAGTATGGTAAAAAAGTCAATATAGGAAGCAATGTATGGGTTGGAGGCAGTACGGTAATTAATCCTGGAGTGACAATAGGAGATAATGTTGTTATTGGTTCGGGAAGTGTTGTGACTAAAGACATACCATCGGGAGTAGTTGCAGCAGGCAATCCATGCAGGATTATCAGAGAAATATCTAAAAAAGATGAGATAGAATGGAAAGAAAAGATGCATCAATATAAGAACATTATGGAATAGGAATGGTGATTGTTATGAATGAATATGTACTAAGCTGTTGCTCAACTGCAGATTTATCAGAAGAACACTTCAAAGAGAGAAAAATACACTATATATGTTTTCATTATGAAATGGATGGCGTGGAATACGCAGATGATTTAGGAAAATCAATGAAATTTGATGATTTTTACAGGAAGATGACAGAAGGAGCTGAAACAAAGACTTCTCAGGTAAATGCAGATGAATTTGAAACATATTTTGAAAGCTTTTTGCAGCAGGGAAAAGATATAGTTCATGTGTGCTTATCAAGCGGAATATCAGGAGTATACAACTCAGCTATGATTGCTAAGCAGGATATGGAAGAAAAATATCCGGATAGAAAGATTTATGTGATAGATTCGCTCGGCGCGTCTTCAGGATATGGACTTTTAATGGATAAACTGGCAGATATGAGAGATTGGGGGAAGTCAGCACAGGAAATAGTAGAGTTTGCAGAACAAAATAAGCTAAAACTCAATCACTGGTTTTTCTCGACAGACCTAACCTTCTATGTGAAGGGAGGAAGAATATCCAAGACGGCAGGTGTATTTGGAACAGCACTTGGAATATGTCCTCTTCTAAACATGGATAATAATGGAAAATTAGTTCCAAGAGCCAAGATAAGAACGAAGAAAAAGGTAATAAAAGAAATTGTAGCAAGAATGGAAGAAAATGCACAGGATGGAATTGCGTATTCAGGAAAATGCTATATATCAGAATCAGCATGCATGGATGATGCCAAGGCTGTCGCTTCAATGATTGAAGAAAAGTTTCCTTCAATGAATGGAAAAGTTGTAATTAACAGCATAGGCACAACAATAGGAAGTCATACAGGACCGGGAACTGTTGCAGTGTTTTTCTGGGGATTAGAAAGGAAAGAATAAATGATTAGAAATTGCAGCTTAGATGAAATATCAGATGGAAACTTGTACGATATCAATGACATGGTGAAGGCTGACTGTGGAGACTGCCAAGGCTGTTCTGACTGCTGCCATGATATGGGGTCGTCAATAATACTTGACCCATATGACATATACAGGATGACTACCGGAATGAATAAGACATTTGAACAGCTTATGTCGGAAGGTGTTGAGCTCAATGTATATAATGGAGTTATTCTTCCAAGTCTTAAGATGACAGGTGCTAATCCTAAATGTACATATCTTGACGCAGACGGAAGATGCAGTATTCATGAATTCAGACCCGGAATATGCAGATTGTTTCCACTTGGAAGATACTATGAAGAGAATGATTTTAAATATTTTTTGCAGGTTAATGAGTGTAGCAAGAAAAATAGAACTAAAGTAAAAGTGAAAAAATGGATAGACACACCTGATCTTGCTAAGAATAAAGAATTTGTTTTAAAATGGCATGATTATATAAGAAAGCTCGAAACAAAAGTGCAGACATTAAGTGAGGACGACGACATTAAGAATGCCAATATGATTATGTTAAATGTATTTTATCTTAAACCTTATGAAAACGAAGATTTTTATAAAGAATTTACAGAAAGAATTGATTATATTTCTAAAATATAGTTTGAATTATAAACAATTATTAAGTT
>CAZBKO010000170.1:0-2724 GCA_964492545.1 uncultured Lachnospiraceae bacterium | reverse complement strand
TGGATAGATATGATAATTAACTTAATATATATGTAGATGAGGTACAGAGGTTATCGAGTAATATCAATATCATCTCCACTATACCAATCCCCCTGTTATCATCATGTAAAAATCTGTAAATCTGTTTCCTCATATTAATCTCCTATCTGGAGCATTTTTATGACGAGGCGACGCAAAATTCGCTTCTGTCATAACATCTATTTGTGATGCTCCTGCACAAATAGATTGGTTAAAAATCATGTCTTCGGACTTATTTTTCATCCTATATTCCCATTGACATAAATGCCGGTACCATCAAAATTACCATAACTATAATCATCATGATTATCATTGGTATTAACATTTTAGTACTACATTCCTCTGCCTTTTTTCTTGCTGCTGCCATCCTCTTAGATGACGCCTCTACAACTTCATTATCAAGCTGAAGCTTCATCGAATTAGTTCCTTTAACAATATTCTGCTCCAATATATTAGATAGTTTTATGTATTCCTGAGTTCCACATCTTTTGCCAAATTCTCTATATGCCTGTATCTCCGGCATTCCGCTATCCATTTTGTGTTTTGCTAAAATCATTTCTTCATATGCAAATCTGTTTTTCCCTGATTTTTGGTAAGTACTAATTATTCTTTCCCATGATTTTCTAATGCTTTGACCTGTATTCTGTAGAAGAGATATCATTGATACAATTTCTCCATAATCACATGACAGCTGCTCATTTCTCTCTCTAACTTTCTTCTCCAAATCCTTATCCTTCACAAAATATACGGCTATGGAAGCTATTAATGCCAACGGAATAAACATATAATATTTGTTGCTCTTATCCCTATAATAAGACACCTTTTGATTCTCTACGTATGAAGGTAATTCAATTATTTCATCAGTGTCAGGTATCTTATTTATTTCTTCCTGGATACTACTCTGTAAAGAGCTTCCCTTATTAGCAGCTTCCTTAATCACACAGTTAACAATATGTTCCTGTTGAAATTGACCTATAGACTCAATGATAGTAATTGGAATTGTACACTCACCACCGGTAAATAAAATCTTATCAAAAGCAATTTTACCATCATATGAGATAATCCCTTTATCATCAAGAATATAGTCAAAATTAACATCCATTCCTGCGATGCTGTCTACTAGCTTCAGATCTGTATATATGCTGCTTAGACTTTCATTGTTACCTTTGATTATGGTAAGTACCTTTTCAAATGCTTTCTCACACATCTGTGATAATTCATCATCGCTAAATTTCTTTTCATCCACAACAACAGATATATTTTCTGATGAATTATTATCTGTTTTAACAACAAATTCGTAATTATGAGTCCCCTCCCCAAACCCTGGTCTTCTTATATCCGTCATCCTGTTATCATGGCTATTAATATTTATGTACCCAATTCCAAACAACCCACTCATCATCAAAATCAATCCAACTAATCTAATCTTCTTTGTATAATATGTCTTTTCGTCACTATCTACTTTTTCCTTTGTATTGATTCTTTGAAATATAGAATATACATTAATATTTCTCTTCTTATTATTCGCAATCCATCCTGACATAACAAATATGCAAAGTCCCACAACAAGCATAATTACATATACAATAATTAACATCAAATATCTATCTCCATAATCCTTTCACTGAGAGCAAATGCTCCAATATACATCGCCAAACATATACTCATCACTACTCTTCCAATCAATGTCTGATACATTATATCTAACATTCCAGGGGAAGTTACCTTCACATAAACTATAATAAACATAGGTATGATATTCATAATCTTCTGTTCATATCTTTTTGAAGCAAATACCAGCTCTATTTGCCTTTTCTGCTCAATTCTACTCCCGATACTTTCAGCTGTGTTCTTAACAATCTGAATAATGTTTCCACTACTTCTTTTTGCTAAAGCGATTATCTCTGCAAATATAGTTATCTCCTCAATCTGTAATGCTTCGGCCATCTGCATAAATGCTGCTTCCACTGATGTATTAAGTGATATTTTGCTAATAACTATATTAAGATCATCAATTAAAACAGATGATTTTCCATACATTTCAACTATTTCAGATGCAGCATATTTTATAGAGTTTTCTAAGGAGTAACCCGCAGATAAATTACTACTAATTGAGGTACATAGCTCCTTAAATTCATTATTAATTCTAATCTTTCTTTTGGTTAGTATTCCTCTCTTCTGTCGTCTATACAATATATAGACAAAAGGAATCATTGCCAAAAACGCCACCACGCTTTCATAGAACAAATATGACATCACATAAATTATTACTAAATCCGTTATAATACATTTTAGTTTTTCTAGCAGGCTAATCCTGTACATAATGTTCAACCGCCTCCCCTGAGCTAATTAACTTATCCGTGTTGACCAGTTCACTCTTGCATCGAATCAGCATATCCTGACCATAATCATATTTAAACAGAGGATTAAGCCTAATCTCACCATCAACATAGTCAATAACTTCTGTTATCTCCAAAACCTTTCTAGTCTTATTTCTCATTCTTCCAAGATGAACGATAATGTCAATACCGGCTGCAATCTGACCCTTTATAGCTGATAATGGCATATCTACCCCCATAAGCACCATTGTCTCAAGCCTGGCAAGTACATCTCTGGGACTGTTGGCATGTCCGGTGCTCAACGAACCATCGTGTCTTGTATTCGCATCTTGACCACACTCATAACAAGGTTTTTCTTACAACCTTT
>CAZBKO010000169.1:0-2751 GCA_964492545.1 uncultured Lachnospiraceae bacterium | reverse complement strand
TTATCAGTTCCAGACCGTTGATCACAGGCATCTGTATGTCGACAAGCATCAGATCTACTTTATTCTTATTGAGAAGATCCATTGCTTCCATCGCATTAGCGCAACTTCCAACAACGTTTATATCATATCTGTTCCACTCTATATGATTAGCTATCGCATCTCTTACGATTCTCTCATCATCTACGACAACAATCCTGTAATCATCCATCACTTTTTCTCATCCATCAATTTGTTGATTTCTCTGGCCACTATCCCCGCATATGCATAAGCACCGTTGAACTGAAGGTGTGCATCATCTTTATTGCCATCCTTCCACCTGTCAAATACCTTCTCCGGCACATGCATATAAATGGTTTTGCATGCTTCAGAACCTATATCTGTATTAAACTGTGCTGTAAGAAGACCAAGGTCAATGACCGGAACATCTGCTTTTTTGCCAATATCTATCATCGCCTGTCTGTATTCAGGGAAAGAAATCTTGCATTTTCCCTGATCATCAAACAATCTCATGGCAATAGGTGTGACAAGTACACAATTTACGCCCTTACTACGGGCTGGTTCTATGAACCCTTCGATAAGATTTTTTTTAAACAGTTCCGAATCTGCAAACCGTTCCGGCTTTTCCCTGTTTGCATCATTATGCCCGAACTGTATCAACAGCCAGTCCCCCTCTATAATACAATTAAGTATATTCTCCATTCTTTTCTCGAGAAGAAATGTTCTTGTCGACCTTGCCATCATGGCTCTGTTCTCTATGCAGATATTCTCCGATTCATAACGATACACATTGGGAAAGTCTGGGCAGGGCTTAGAGCATATGTAGCTCTCTCCGTAATATCTTATCAGCTGCTGTCCCCAGCCACTCTGCGGAGCGTCATTTATTGAATAACTCTGTACTGTAGAATCTCCCGCCAGAAAAACAGTGGTTTTACTGTTCATGTCCTTTGCCCCCTGAATAATTTTCAAAGAAAGACCCGCGTCTATTCCAGACTGGCTTTTTCACTCTCTCCTCGACCTGATATCTTAAATTCAATGTATTCATCCATGGTCATAATTTTCATCGTGATCTGTGAAACGGTCTCGTTTGCCGCTCTATATATGCTTACTCCGAAATTACTTCCGAAAGTAAACTTTATTCTCTGATCAATATTCAATAATCCAATTCCATTTCCCTTTGGCTTTATTTCCCCATCACGCAGTTTCCTTACAATATCGGCTGCCGGCGCCGGGCCATTATTCCTCACCTGACATATACAGCTGTCTCTCTCAACGAAGATCCGAATAACTATGGTACATGGCTCCAGAATGCAATCAAGTCCATAGCTTATTGCATTTTCAACCATAGGCTGGAGTGAAAATTTCGGGATAATGTAATCCTCACACTCCGGGATCTCATCTATTACCACCTGAAGACGTTCTTCATACCTGATCTTCTGAATTGTGAGATACTGTTTAAGAATATCCAGTTCTTTGTTTAAAACTACTATGTCATCCTTTGTGTTTATTGATTCATGTAATATGGTTCCAAGGCTACTGACCATATCTGCTGCCTTTGTTATTCCGGCTGTCTTTGTCATCCAGTAGACCGAATTTAATGTGTTATATAGAAAATGCGGATTTATCTGTGACTGAAGCGCCTTGAGCTTTGTATCCTGTATCAGTAATTGTTTCGTATAGTTGTCTTTTACAAGAATATTTATCCTGTCACTCATTATATTGAACTGATTCTGAAGGACATAAATATCTTCATTCTTAACGTTTTCTTCAACTATTTTCGGAAGCAGTACCGTCTCATTAAGCCTCAATTTACTTATTTTCTCAGAGAAGTTCTGAATTTCATGAGTGACGCTCTTCGTCATACGCAAACAATAAACAAATGCTGCAATACCGAACACAATGAAAACACTGATGTAGATTATGAAAACTCTGAATAAATCGGAAAAAAGAGCGCTGTATGGCATAATGAAAAGATATTCAAACCCATTTTCTGACACATAAGATACTTCGAAATATCTGTTCTTCCCAATTCTTCCGATTCGATATGAATTATCACCCGGTCTCTCAAAATCAACACCTGAGATCAATCCATACTTATCGTTAATGCAATAACTAATTCCATAGGTCTGATCCTGAATGATACATACCCCATCATAGTTTTCCAATAATGAAACAGCCACTTTACTGATATCAATGAATAAAATCGCCGTTCCAATATTCGTTAAAGCAAGATTCTTTTTCTCCCTTATCTGCCTTGCTGCAAGCAGGATAGTCGATGATCCTGTTATTTCCATCCCATCAATATATACAAGATTTCCTTCTGCCTGATGAGCCATATACACTATCCGTTCTATCTGACTTTTTTCCAGAGAATAATAATCTCTTATGGCAATTGTTTTGTAACTGTTCTGAGCATCGATAAAACCGGCGCACATCACACTGTCATCCGACGAAGCATAACCCTGAATTTCATTGATAATTCTGGTTTGTTCTTTCTGCCACTGATAGGTTGACGTTCCCGCGCCATCTCTGTTTTCAATCAAATAACTGCCCGATTTCTGTATCTGATCAGAAGTGACTATTGAATATGTCAATTTGTCGTAATTATCAATTCTTTTGTCAAACTCAGATATGTAATTTGAGAGTAATTCATCTGTTCGTTTGTAAAGGTAATTGACATTGAAAAGTTCCAGCATCACAGCACATATGATTCCGCCTGTAAATATCAACATAAACCCTACTGCAAGGATCACC
>CAZBKO010000168.1:0-2846 GCA_964492545.1 uncultured Lachnospiraceae bacterium | reverse complement strand
ATAAAGCACTTTTAAGACCGGGACGTTTTGATAGAAGAATTATTGTAGATAAGCCTGATTTAAAGGGAAGAGTTGATATACTTAAGGTTCATTCAAGAAATGTATCAATGGACGAGACAGTTGATCTTGATGCAATCGGACTTGCAACAAGTGGCGCAGTAGGTTCGGATTTAGCCAATATGATAAATGAAGCAGCAATCAATGCAGTTAAGCATGGCAGAGCAGCGATTTCACAGAGTGATTTACTTGAATCGGTGGAGGTTGTTGTAGCTGGTAAAGAGAAGAAGGATAGAATACTTGGGGAGCAGGAGAAAAAGACTGTTGCTTATCACGAAGTAGGACATGCACTTGTAACAGCACTTATCAAGAATGCTGAACCTGTTCAGAAGATTACAATAGTGCCTAGAACAATGGGAGCTTTGGGATATGTAATGCAGGTTCCGGAAGAAGAAAAATATCTTATGACTAAGGATGAACTGTTGACAAGAATAGTAACACTTATGGGTGGACGTGCAGCTGAGGAAGTATGTTTTGAGACAGTTACAACAGGAGCATCTAATGATATGGAGAAAGCTACACAGATTGCAAGAGCCATGATTACACAGTATGGTATGTCAGATAAATTTGGACTGATGTCGCTGGAAAGCGTAGAGAATAAGTATCTTGATGGAAGAACAGTTCTTAATTGCAGTGACAGCACAGCAACAGAAGTTGATGAGGAAGTCAAAATACTTCTTAAGAGCTGCTATGACAAGGCATGCGCTCTCATAAGAAATAATAAGGAATCTTTGGAAAAGATTGCGGATTTCCTTTATGATAAGGAGACAATAACAGGAAAAGAATTTATGGAAATATTCAATCAGGTGTTGCCTGATGCAGAGTCAGAAAAGATTGAATTGTAGACAGACTCTGAAACTGGAGGAAAAATGTTTGATATTCAGGAAGAATTAAAGAAATTGCCTGCATCACCAGGTGTATATATAATGCATGATTCCACTGATCAGATTATTTATATAGGAAAGGCTATAAGTCTTAAGAACCGTGTAAGACAGTATTTTCAGTCTGGGAGAAACAGGACGGCGAAGATAGAAAAGATGGTCTCGCTGATTGCAAGATTTGAATATATTGTCACAGATTCAGAGGTTGAGGCACTAATTTTAGAATGTAATTTAATAAAAGAGCATAAGCCAAAATATAACACCATGCTCAAAGATGATAAGGGCTATCCGTTTATTCGGGTAACCCTTAATGAACGTTTTCCGCGAATTAAGCTGGCACGAACTATGACAAAAGACAAGTCACGATATTTTGGACCATATCCCAGCTCAACAGCAGTTAAGGATACCATAGATTTGATGACAAAGCTCTACCAGATTAGAACCTGTAACAGAGTTCTTCCAAAGGATATTGGAAAGGAAAGACCATGCCTTAACTATCATATTAAGCAGTGCGATGCACCTTGTATGGGCTATATAAGCGAGGAAGAGTACAAGAAGAAAATAGACAGTGTAATGAGCTTCCTAAATGGTAATTATGCGCCGGTAACAAAGATGCTGGAAGAAAAAATGTATCGTGCATCTGATGAGATGAAATACGAAGAAGCAATGCAGTATCGAGATTTGCTTAACGAAGTAAAACACATTTCACTAAAGCAGAAAATGACATCAGATGAATTTGAGGATAGGGACATAATTGCTTACGACAAGGAATATTCCGATGCTGTAGTTCAGGTATTTTTTATTAGGGGCGGAAAGCTTCTTGGAAGAGAACATTTTCATATAACTATAGCTCCTGAAGATGAAGAAAGTGAGCTATTATCAGTATTTATCAAACAGTACTATGGCGGCTCTCCATTTATACCAAAGGAACTGCTTCTGCAGGAGGAAATAGAAGATAAAGAGCTTATTGAAAAATGGCTGACAGGAAAGCGAGGGGCAAAGGTTACCATTCGTGTACCTAAAAAGGGTGAAAAAGAGAAGCTTGTTGAGCTTGCCAAGAAGAATGCAGCGATGGTTCTTGAAAAGGACAAGGAAAAAATCAAAAGAGAAGAGCTTAGAACAATCGGTGCAGTTCATGAAATTGAGCAGTTAATTGGTGTTCCAAGTGCATTAAGAATGGAAGCATTTGATATATCAAATACAAATGGTTTTGAGAGTGTTGGCTCAATGATTGTCTATGAAAATGGACGTCCAAAACCAAGAGATTACAGGAAATTTAAGATAAAAACAGTAAACGGACCTGACGATTATGCAAGTATGCGAGAGGTACTCACCAGAAGATTTTCCCATGGTTTAAAGGAGCTTCAGGAGATGAGAGAAAATGGACTTGAAGAAGAACTGGGAAAATTCACGAAATTCCCAGACCTTATAATGATGGATGGTGGAAGAGGCCAGGTAAACATAGCACTTGAGGTATTGGAAGAGCTCAAACTTGACATTAAAGTATGTGGTATGGTTAAGGATGATCATCATAGAACAAGAGGACTATATTATGATAATGTTGAGATTCCGATTAACCGAAATAGTGAGGCATTTAGACTTGTAACAAGAATTCAGGATGAAGCCCACAGATTTGCCATTGAATTTCATAGGAGCCTTAGAAGTAAGGAGCAGGTACACTCCATACTTGATGATATTGAAGGCGTTGGACCAGCTAGAAGAAAAGCATTGATGAGACATTTTAAGTCCCTAGAGGCGATTAAAGAAGCAACTGTTGAGGAAATTCGAAATGTTGATTCAATGAATGAATCATCAGCTCAAAGTGTATACACATTTTTTCATAACAAATAATTAAGTTAGTGTAAAATTATAGTTGGCAAATAGAATAGGATATTTTGGTTATGTAAA
>CAZBKO010000167.1:0-2870 GCA_964492545.1 uncultured Lachnospiraceae bacterium | reverse complement strand
ATATGCTTGAAATCTGGCTATTTTATCGCGAAAAGTTTTTATTCCTCAAAGCTGATTTATCAATAACATCTTCCTTAAGGTCAAGTCCAATAATTCTCACATCATAATTATTCACTATTTTCAAATAGTAATATACAGCAAATGTAAGATAACTCTTTCCACATCCAAAATCAAGTATGGTAATTTCTCTGTTCCTTGGAAGCTCCGGAAGAATATCCTCAACAAATTCAAGAAATCTGTTTATCTGTCTGAACTTATCATATCTTGCCTTTACAACCTTGCCTTCATCTGTCATTACACCAAGGTCTCTTAAAAATGGAACCATCGTTCCCTCCGGAAGCAGGTACTTTTTGGTTTTGTTATGGTCTAAAAGCACTGCTGCCTGACCTACAAAATCATTTGCACCTGACTTCTTAGTATTGATGGTAACCTTGCCCTTCTTACTAACAAGAATTGTGGTTGATGATGCTCCATTTACTATCTGGCACTGCTTATAATTATTGGCAATTCTGCCTTCCAGATAATCAACAGCCTCTTTCACACCATAATTATTATGAATAACTTTGGTTCCTATATATTCAGTTGCCTGAAACATCAGCGTTCCCTTTATCATAACCGGTCTTACCTTTATCTTGGCTGCCACCACATTGGGCTTCGGACCACTGATAATCATAGAACTCATCTGCTCATTCATATTGCTTATTAAACATTCTCTAATATCCATTACATTACATCCTCAACATATGCGCGAAGTATTTCTCCCACACTCCAAGCCTGTGCATAGCATCCTCTTGAAATATGTGGCTCATCACCATCAAATATCTCTGCAATTGAGCCGACACAGCCGTCTCTCAAATGGTCCTCAATTGGCTCAAGCATCATTCTGGCTCTCTTCTTAGCCTCAGGTGTCTTATTATTTACCTTAACAAATGCTGTGATTAGGCCACCAAGTGGAAATCCCCAAACAGTTCCCTGATGATAAGCGGCATCTCTGTCGTGAAGCTTTCCCTCATATCTTCCAATATATTCCGGATCATCCTTTGATAATGATCTCAAACCATAGGTTCCATACAAATGCGCCATAACAGTATTAACAATACATTTTTCCTTCTCAATATCAAGCATTGTGTAAGGAAGAGATACTGCATATATCTGATTCGGTCTAATTTTATCATCGGACATCTCATCATCCACAACATCATACAGACACTGTCTGTCCTCGTTCCAGAATTTCTCATTAAATGACTTCTTAACCTGATTAGCAAGCTTAGAATACTGCTTGTCATCCTTGCCAAATTTCTTTGCAAGTTTCTCCATTACCTTAAGCGCATTATACCATAAAGCATTTATCTCTACAGGCTTGCCGTGTCGTGGTGTAACTACCCACTCACCCACACGTACATCCATCCAGGTAACCTGGTCAAATCCACCACCTGCATGAATGAGGCTGTCCTTATCCATATAAATCGAATACTTAGTTTCAGTCTTGTATGCCTCAATTATCTCCTCAAGCTTCACATAAATTTCTTTCTCTATAAACTCATAATCCTGTGTATATTCAAGGTATTTGTCAACTGAATAGAAATACCACATTGCAGCATCTACTGTGTTATAAGCTGGCTCAAGTCCCTCGTCCGGGAATACATTTGGAACAAGACCGTCCTTAATATATTTTGCAAATGTTCTGAGGATTCCCTTGGCATCTTCATATCTATGGGTTGAAAGTGTAAGGCCCTGAAGCGCTATCATAGTGTCTCTTCCCCAATCAGTAAACCAAGGATATCCGGCCATAACCGTCTTGTATCCTGTTGACTTTCTTTGAACAATAAACTGGTCTGCTGCCTGCACAAGTGCATCTGCAAGTTCATCCTTGTATCCTGCCAGCTCCTTAAGTCCTCTTATTCTATTTTCAAATGCATCTATTATCTTAAACGCATCACGCTCATATTCTTCTTCAATCGAGCATACAAATGATATCTTTCTTGTCTCAAAAGGTGCAACATCTATATTAACTGTGTATGGTGTAAATGCGTTGTCAATGCAGTATCCGCCTGTCTGTATCTCAGTATTGTAGACAAGCTCTCTGTCGTACATCTCATCACTGCTCTCAATATTTCCACAGTCTACAGAAGCCTTTATCAACACCTGCTTATTCTCCTCAGGTATTAAATACATTGTGTCCTTACCCTTCTTATATTCAAACTTAAGGGCTGCTCTTTCTCTATCGTCACTGTGATCTCTATATGTAAATAGTGGTGTTAAGGAAAGTGTTACCGGCTTACTTCCATTAGTTATCTCATAACCAACTGCCACTGTATTTCTTTCCCACTCAAATGCTATCTTCTTGGTAAGAAATACTTCTTCAGCCTGATATACAAACTGTGGGCATTCTTCATATATGAATCTCTGAAGGTACTTCTGTCCTTCTTCGTTCCAGCCACCCGGGCGTTGATTAGTGTACAGTGAATAATCTTTTCCACCTATATTCATCTTCTCATTTATCTTAGTTAATATGGCATATCTTGCAACCGGTGCCCTAAGACTTGCCACAAGTAATCCCTGATGTTTTCTAGTGTTCGCTCCTATTATTGAACTTCCGGCATAGCCGCCAATTCCATTTGTTATTACCCATTCTCTCTCAAGTCCTGCCGAAAATGTCTTCCAATATCCTTTTCCAAATTTCATATACTTTCGATACTCCTTTTAAATGTATAGATTTGGATATAATTATATCATTGTAACCGGGATAGTGCAATGCCACATCACCTTGAGTTTCCGCAGTTTTATCCACATAGACCTGAATTAAACTATGTCTTTATGCAAATGTCAATATAGAAATGTAAGATTTATGGAAAATAAGTATGTAAGAA
>CAZBKO010000166.1:0-2896 GCA_964492545.1 uncultured Lachnospiraceae bacterium | reverse complement strand
AGTCAGAATTTAAAGTTGATTCAGACAAATCACAGAATATGTTAGATGCACTTTTGGTAAGTTCAAAGGTATACACAGATGGAAATACATATACATGCAAAGCATTTGAGGGAAGCAAGGAGATAAGAGATATACTTGCAGATGCACTGGAAAAGACAGCTGCCCAGGATAGAGAAAAAGTAGTCGAGGCTATTAATTCTGGAAAAACAAGACAGGAAGCCACGGCTGACTATATGTCAGATGAATATTTTGATGGTTGGCTTACAAGTGTGTATGATAGTCTTGACGCGGTGTTAGGAAAATAAGCACACATTTATAAAGAGGTAAACATGAAACACATAAAAAATAAACGTTCAACAACTATATTTACCAGGGTATGTTTGCCTTTGTTTGCAGTAATGATATTGCAGGCAGCTATATTTTATTTTGTAACTGTATACGGACGTGTGGTAAGTACACTTAACAGTAACAGTACAGATATATTAGAGGAACGTATTGGCAATAGGCACAATGAGATTGAGAGTACTTTTTCATCACAGTGGGTAAATATGAAGTTTTATTGCAACGCACTTAATCAAATATATAGTACATATCAGAATAGATATGATACATCTTTGTGTGAAGATGTGAATCTTCAGAGAAGGTTTATTTCAGAAGCCTCTTCAACAATGTTTACAATGATTAGAAACAATGGTGTAAACGGGGTTTTTATTATTCTGAATAATTCAGAGGAATATAAGCCTGTAAGTGAAAAAGAACAGAAATATTATGGTCTATGTATTCGTGATTATGATCCTCAATCGGGATATACAGATAGAGAGGATTTGTTAGTAGAAAGATGTCCATCTTCAATTGCAGCGGATATGGGATGTTCCCTTGACTCGTATTGGGATGCATTGTACAGTTTTGACAGTGTTAATTATCCGGGAGATTATTTCTATAAGCCGTTAAAGGAAGCATATGATAACCCAGGTGTTGATAACGATAATCTTGCATATTTTTGTGGACTTCACAGATATTCAGAATCAGATAAAAGTGTAATGTCATATTCACTGCCATTAATTTCTGAAAATGGAGATATATATGGAGTTATTGGAATTGAACTGACATCAGATTATCTATCGTCATTACTTCCAAGCGAGGAGCTTCAGGGACCAAATGACAGTGCATATATGCTTGTACAATACGAAGAGGATGGGTCGGAATATAAAGTGTTGGCTTCAGATGGAACCTTGTATCAGAGATGCTTTGACAGCAGCAATATCTTCAAGCTTGATGATGCTGATATTATGAAGGAGTATGACAATATTTATTCATACTCTGGTGAAAACGGAATTGATGTATGTATGGCTTTAAGTCCCATAAGCATCTATAATAGAAACACTCCATTTGAGAATCAAAAGGTTGCAATTGTTGGTGTTGTCAGAAAATCAACATTGTTTAAGGTAAGCAGTCAGATAAAGGCGACGCTTTTGTTTGTTACAATATTGACCTTGATAATTGGATTTGTTGGAATATTTATTGTGTGTCATATGCTTTCCAGACCGGTCAAGAAGCTTGCAGCCAAGGTTAAGACAATGGGTCCTGATGAAGAGGTAGGGTTGGAGCATATCAATATTAGAGAGATTGACCAGCTTACGGATGCCATCGAGAATCAGAGTAGAGTTATTAATCAATCTAAGGTAAGAACAGAGTTCTTTTCACGTATGAGCCATGATATGAGAACTCCTATGAATGCAATTATTGGATTTTCATCACAGGAGCTTGTTGAAGGCTGTGAAGACAGACAGTTGAAGGAGTACCTTGGAAAAATAAATGGTTCCGGAAAATATTTACTTGGACTTATAAATGAAGTTCTTGATATGACAAAGATTGATAGCGGTAGAATGGAACTTGAAAATAAGCCGGTTTCATCTGAAAATTTTTGGAATGGAATTTTGCCAATGATATCAGAGCTTGCTCAACAGAAAAACATCAATTTTGTTCACAATATAGACAGTGATGGTTCGTATACAATGGCAGCAGATGAGCAAAGACTGAGTCAGGTATATGTTAATCTGTTATCAAACGCAATGAAATTCACACCTCAAAATGGAACAGTTTCTTTGAATATTACTGAGAAAAAATGTGAGAATAATAATTTGCTATGCAAAGTAATTGTACATGATACGGGAATAGGAATGAGTAAGGAATTTCTTGAAAAGCTGTATCAGCCATTTGTACAGGAACATCCGAACAGAGAGGGAACAGGGCTTGGCTTATCCATAGCTCACCAGCTTGTGTCAATTATGGGCGGCACAATTACATGCGAAAGTGAGGTTGGACTGGGTACCACATTTACTGTAGAACTTAAATTCCCTATTGTAAATGAAGTTGTAAATGAGTCAGGAACAATTTCGGAGTACACACAGGATGAATTAAACAATAAATTATCAGGTAAAAATATACTTCTGTGCGAGGATCATCCTCTTAACAGACAAATAGCATGTAAATTACTTCAAAAATATAATATGAATGTGGAAGTGGCAGAAAATGGAAGCATAGGTGTTGATATTTTCATGAGTTCAAAGAAATTCCATTTTGATGCAGTACTTATGGATATTAGAATGCCTGTAATGAATGGATTAGAGGCAGCAAAGGCAATTCGTGCTCTTGACAGAGAGGACGCAGGAAAGATTCCGATTATTGCAATGACTGCAAATGCCTTTAAAGAGGATATGGATGCCAGTGCAGCAGCAGGAATGAACAGACATTTATCAAAACCTATTGAACCGAATAAGCTTTACCAGACCCTTGCAGAACTGATTATTGACTAATTTATATGGTATTGATAAACTAATTATATACTCAAACTTCGCACATAGAAATTAGCTATGCACCTTGAAAATTCAATACC
>CAZBKO010000165.1:0-2946 GCA_964492545.1 uncultured Lachnospiraceae bacterium | reverse complement strand
TAAAGCTAAAATCAAAATTCCAATCAAATAAACGGTTGATTTTTCAGCAGCTTCGGAGCGCAATGATATATAAGTTTAGATATCCATTGGCAGCAATTGCCATATTGGTATTAATACTTGCAGTTTCGCTTATAATGTGGCAGATTTCAAGACGAAAAAGCATGAGAAAGCTTGAGGAGAAAAATGTTCAGCTTGGAGAGGCAGTTGCACAGGCAGATTACGCCAACTCAGCAAAAAGCGAATTTCTCGCAAGAATGAGCCATGAAATAAGAACACCAATGAATGCGATAGTTGGACTTACAACAATTGCTGCTCGCCATAAAAATGAGCCGGAGAAGATTGGAGAATATCTAAATAAGATAGACGTGTCATCTAAGGTTTTACTTAATATTATAAATGATGTACTTGACATGTCAGCAATCGAAAGCAATAAGATAAAAATTGCACATACACCATTTGACATAAGAGAACTCCTCACATCTATTTCTACGATTTATTATACACAGTGTAAGCAAAAAGATGTGCGCTTTGAAATGAACACAGCGGAGATTTCCCACGAAAGATTAATTGGAGATTCACTTAGAATTAATCAGATACTGCTTAACCTTATATCTAATGCCTATAAGTTCACTCCTGCGGGTGGCGGAATAGAAGTAACTGCAAAGGAAATGTCTGCAAGAGAAGGCAAGGCGTATATTAATTTTGAAGTAAGCGATACCAGTGAGGGAATGACAGAGGAAATGCAGCAGAGACTGTTCAAACCATTTGAACAGGAAAATGCATCCACGGCACACAAACATGGTGGAAGCGGACTGGGACTTTCCATAGCTAAGAATCTTATTGAAATGATGTCAGGAACAATTTCATTTGTATCAAAGAAGGATGAAGGAACCACATTTAAGGTTTCGATTCCATTTGAAATTGATGAAGAATTTGTTCAGCCTAATGCAGAACAGTATAAAACCATTCGAGCACTCATTGTTGATGATGAACCGGAGACCAGAGAATATACATCTGTTATACTTAGCCGTATTGGAGTTCCATGCGCTACGGCTGTCAATGGTAAGGATGCCATAGAGAAGCTAAGTCATGCGAAAGAGCTGGGAAGTGGATTTGATATATGCTTTGTAGACTGGAGAATGCCAGATATGACCGGCGAGGAAGTGACTAAACAGATAAGAGATATGTTTAGTAAGGACACACTCGTAATAATTGTGTCGGCATATGACACATCGGAGATACAGGATGCAGCAATTGCGGCTGGAGCTGATATGTTTATTTCAAAGCCTTTATTCCAATTAACAGTGTTCAACGTACTCATGAATCTGTCAGGCGGAAAATATGTTAATCAGACAGCTAACGATGAAGATTATGATTTTGAAGGAAAGAAATTGTTGCTGGCAGAAGATACAGAATTTAATGCGGAGGTCGCAACGGAACTTCTTGATATGGTCAATATGAAGGTTGACAGAGCGATGGATGGAAAAGAAGCAACACAGATGTTTGAAAATGCTGAACCGGGAACATATGTCGCAATATTGATGGATATTCAGATGCCTGTAATGGATGGCTATGAGGCAACTAAGATAATTAGAAATTCAACGCATCCGGAGGCAAAGACAATACCGATATTTGCCATGACGGCAAATGCATTCACTGAAGATATCAGTGCAGCACTTAATGCAGGAATGAATGGTCACATTGCAAAACCAATCGATACAGAAATTTTATATGCAACTTTAAATAAAATTGTTAAAAATGTATAATAAAATTCAAAAATAGTGCGAAAGTACAGTTGTAATTTACAATTAAATACGTTATTATTGTTTACAGGACACAAAATGGTAACAAAAAATGCACAAAAATTTCATATTTTTGTGCATTTTTTATGCATAGCTAATGAGCCGGTATGGCGGTTCGTATTTATATGCAGACCATATGCGGAGAAGGTAGTGTCCAATATAAAAAAGGAGAGGTCAGATGAGAAAATCAGCCAAGAAATTCCTCACTGCTTTACTTGCAGTAATAATGATTATTACAAGTGTATTTGTGTGGGATCGAACAGAGTCAGTGTACGGCTCTAATGAAGTAAAAGTACACTTTAAATGGGAGGTAGGAACACCTAATATTTATTATTGGAATGTGGGTGGAACTACGAACAATCCGGTAGCATGGCCAGGGGTGGACATGGAAGCCGAAGGTAATGATTGGTATGAATATACCATAAGTGATGCAAGCTCAGCTAATATAATTTTCTATTATAACAGCTGGCAGACAACAGATCTTTCACGCCAGAGCGGCGAGTGGTGGTTTATGAATGGACAGTGGTTTGATTCTAACCCTGAGGCTGAAGTGGAAGACACATTGACAGTACATTATAAGAGCTCATGGGGGGCATCTTATATTTACTACTGGAATACTAATGGACAGACTAATAATCCTGTAAGCTGGCCAGGTGAGAAGATGACAAGCGAAGGCAACAGCTGGTATTCATATTCTCTAGATAATACAAGCAAGGCAAATATCATTTTCACAAATGGTTCAGGAAAACAGACAGGCAATCTTTATAGAGTAGCTGGTGAGTGGTGGTATTACAATAATACTTGGATGTCAACGAATCCGGAACCAGAGAGTCTTACGGGACCAGATGACACAACACCAATAGAAACAGAGACAACCGTACCGGAGACAACTGTGCCAGAGACAACAACACCAGTTGTAACAGGTGATGGAATAGAGCTTCATTTCAAGAGTACTTGGGGCGGAGCTAAGGTATATTACTGGAATACAGATGGTAAATCAAACAATCCTGTAAGCTGGCCAGGTGTTAATATGACCAGTGAAGGCAATGGATGGTACACATATAATATTGCTGATGTTTCAAGTGCTAACATTATTTTTGATTATAATGGAAACCAGACAGGCGATTTATCAAGAAATAGTGGC
>CAZBKO010000164.1:0-2990 GCA_964492545.1 uncultured Lachnospiraceae bacterium | reverse complement strand
TTAATACAATTAAAAAGTACCATAAAGATTATCCTCCTTATGGTACTACTATATGAATTTTTTTAGTTGCTAGAACAAATAATCTATTGTATAATCTATAAATATTTAACTCTTTGTATTGAAAGGAATGTAACATGTCATCAAATAAACGAAACTCAAACATTGAATTGCTTCGAATACTCAGTATGTTATTGATAATAACACATCACTATTCTGTTCATGGTAGCTTTTCATTTCCCACACTAACTACTAACAAAATTATTGTACATATGTTAAGTATGGGTGGTAAACTTGGTGTCAATATCTTTGTATTAATTACAGGATATTTTCTAGTACATAGTAAATACAAACCTCGTAAAATCCTATATATGTGGCTTCAGATTGAGTTCTACTCTGTTACTCTTTTTCTACTAATGCACATATTTAACGGTGCCGCCATAACCAAAGTTAATATTAGAACTGCATTTTTACCAGTCACTCATCAGACATATTGGTTTGCATCTACTTATATTGTTTTATATTTATTGTCACCATACATTAATACCATGATTAAGAATATCAACAAAAAAGAGTTTGAACGACTAATTATTATATGCATTACTTTATGGTGCATCAGTCCTACATTTCTTAAATATGCAACATGTCTTTCAAACCTGTCATGGTTCTTTACGCTTTACTGTGTTGGCGCATATTTGGCTCTTTATCCCGATATATTAAAGCATAAATGTTCCGTATATATATCACTGACAATTATATCTTTTATTGCATTGATAGGTACTGTTCCTCTATTTAGCTATCTAGGTACATACCACAGAATATTTGCAGAAAATGTAACCTACTTTTTGAGTGGAAACCGCCTTCTAGCTTTTGCATGTTCAGTTTTTGCACTGATTGCATTTAGCAAAATGAACATGCCTTGCATATCTTTTATCAACATTATTAGCAGTGCTACTTTTGGTGTGTATCTTTTACATGACAATTATTTTATCAGACCATTTCTGTGGGGCAAGATATTTAAAAACAATCATTACGCTGCTTCTAACAAGTTAATTATTCACGCTTTTATATGCATATTTATTACATATTTCGTATGTACAATCATTGAACTTATTAGAAAAATGATAATTCATACTCTTCTTAATAGCAGAAAATGCAAACCAAATTAATCTGGTTTGCATTTTTTATTTCTATAAATTAAGATTTTCCTTGAAGAAATCTAATATTAATTTTATCTCATTCAATTGACTTACTTCTTCTGTAACTTCTATATCATCTAAAGGTGATGTCTCAATTTTTTTGATTATTGCTTTTCTTTGTTTCTTATCTCCCTGCTCAAATTCAGAATATATCTTTTCAAGCTTAAATGCTTTCTTTGTAATATCTGATGATACAAGTGAATTAAGAATTTTAACATATTTTCTAAGAACAACCTTGTGTGCATTCATTAAATTTCTCTTAGGTAAATAGCCATCTGCTACAACATCTTTAAGAACTTCAAGTGCATTTTCACTAGTATAGTAATTAACATCAAGTGTTTCAATAACATCTTTTACGTTAATATTTGCTAATAATACTGCATCAACACAACTTAAGAATCTTAAGTATCTATAGAAGCCTTTGCTATCTTCATTATCTTTTCTGTTATATAAAGACAACTCACATGAATCCATAATAAATGGTATGCCATTACATTTAACATTAAGGAAATCATGAACTAATAATTTATTCTTTCTACCAGTGTAAATATATGCGTCTATATTCATTTCTCTTAAGCATTTATCAAGATATTCTTCTCGCTTCTGAATTGGATAATCAAACATTCTACCTTCGATTTCACCTGGTAATGTGTAGAACTCACGCTCCCCAAAATTAAGATTAGCATCTTCCTCTGTAAAGATAACAACCTTATATCCGGCTTCTGTTAGTTTGTCTACAAAGTCAAGATTTACAAGTTTTGGAAGTCCTCTACTCTTGGAGAAGTAAACACCAACCGTCTTAACTTCTTTTTTGGTAATTCTTGTACTCTGAGAGCCTGTCACAGCAACTGCTAAATTATCATAAGATGTATTAACATGTTTGTGGAATCCTTTGATAATATCAATTTTACTTAAATGCTCCATCATCATATCAAATCCATGTTTGTGGTCTTCGTCAGATAATCTGTTATACCATCTTGTTACAATACCATTTAAACTACGAAGAAAATCAATTCCAAGAGCATCAAGATATTCATCTTTATTTCCCTTTTCCTCAAAAAATATCTCTTCATTTCTGTATCCGGTCATTCTTCGGCAAATTGTATAAAAACGCTTCATGCTTAATTTATAATGTCCCATAAGACCTGTTCCGTAGCTGTATACATGATAATATTTTCCCTGAGCATCTCCAAAATAAGATTTTGCATTATATGCAATAAGCATATATACATAAACATCATCACCGTTAATTACATAATCTTCTTTACAATCTTTCATAGATTTCTTACAAAGCTCTGTCTTGTAAATTTTATTCCATACATTCCATGTATACTCATTCCAAATCTTAGTATCCTCCGGATCAGGACCAAAACAATAATCAAATACATCTTTTCCATATAAGAATCCATCATATGGTCGTAAAAAATTCTCCTGCCATTCTGCTGCTTTTTCTGTTGTTGGTGGTACAGGAATAACCTGTGAACGGTAATGTAATACTTCTACGTCTTTTTCTCTGATTAAATTGTACAATTCTTCACAGGCAAATTCTTTGTATGTATCATCCTGATCCATAAACATTAAATATTCGCCTGTAGCTGCTTCAACGCCAGCTTTTCTTGCGCAGATTGTTCCTCTGTTCTCATCAAACGATACAAGCTTTACTCTACTATCGTTCTTGGCGTATTCATTAATTATCTCAACCGAATTATCGCTTGAACAATCATTAACACATACAATTTCTATGTCCTTTAATGTCTGGTTCTGAAGGCTTCCTATTGAACCTCTAAGTGCCTC
>CAZBKO010000163.1:0-3046 GCA_964492545.1 uncultured Lachnospiraceae bacterium | reverse complement strand
CTCGGAAATGGGGAACAGAGATGTCTGAGAAGACTAAGAAAAGAATCTTTGATATTATTCAAATAGGAAATAAGGATGATTTAATAAGCCGTGGATTTGACATATTTATTGTGATAGTAATATTGTTAAATATATCATCTATGTTTTTAGAGACATTTAGTCAGTTGAAGTTTCTATATGATGTATTTGTTACTGTGGAGTATGTTACAACCATAATATTTTGTGTTGAATACTTTTTTAGAATATACACAGCGAAGTATCTGTATCCACAGTATTCACAGTCACGAGCCAGACTAAGATTTTTATGTTCATATGATGGAATAGTGGACTTGATGACAATTATACCAGTATTTTTCTTAAGCGGATTCATAGCCTTTAGAATGCTAAGAGTAGTCAGGATATTCCATTTATTTAGGATAAATGCACAGTATGATTCCTTCAATGTAATAATAGCAGTACTAAAAGAGAGAAAGAATCAGATACTTTCATCAGTATTTATTATAGCTATTCTTATGCTGGCGAGCTCTCTTGGAATGTACAGCGCAGAGCACTCAGCCCAGCCGAAAGTGTTTGATAATGCATTTAGTGGAATATGGTGGTCAGTATCAACTGTACTTACAGTAGGATATGGAGATATTTATCCGGTAACTATGCTTGGAAAGGCAATGGCGATATGTATAGCATTTCTGGGTGTTGGAGCAGTAGCTATACCAACCGGTATCATAAGTGCCGGATTTGTTGAACAGTATCAGGAAAAGCAGAAGAATATTTTTGATAAAGCATTGGATGTAAAAGATATATTGGAAATAAAGGTCGATGAGACATTGGAGAATGTTACAGTTAGGGAATTGCAGGATAGTGAGGATTTGACTGTATTGCTCATTGTAAGAGAAAAAATAACGATTCTTCCAAGAAGTGATGTACGCTTTTTATTAGATGATATAGTAATAGTACAGAAATAGGACGGAAATTCAATTGAAGTGATAGAACATATAGAATATAGCAGCGATAGTGATGAAAATGCAGGCTGCTTCAAGAAGAAAGATTAATAATGTATTAATCTTTCTTCTTTTATATTGAACTTTAAACATAAAAGTGATATAGTAAAGCAAATTGAACTTTGAACTTTAAATTGAACTTTTTAAGCAGGAGCATTGCGAATTGTGTTTATGGCTGAAATTTACCACATGGCAATAATGCTTCGGAACGGAGATTAATATGAATGAAACATTTTCACAGAGATTAAAAGAGGCAATGAATGTTGAGAAAATGAAACAGGTGGATATTGTGCAGGCAGCGGTGGCAGCGGGAGTCAAGCTTGGAAAGAGCCATGTAAGCCAGTATGTAAGCGGCAAGACCGTTCCACGAGCGGATATTATGCATTTTCTTGCAGAATTATTGAATGTTGATGAGAAGTGGCTGTCTGGAGATGACATGCAGCCTGATAGTAAAGCTAGTGATATTATAGGAGGAAAAGTGATGAGAGAATTTAAAAAATCTTCAAAATTAGATAATGTTTTATATGATGTAAGAGGACCGGTAGTTGAGGCAGCAGCAAGAATGGAAGAGACAGGAACAAGTATCCTTAAGCTCAATATTGGTAACCCGGCACCATTTGGATTCAGAACACCGGATGAAGTTGTGTATGATATGTCAAGACAGCTTACGGAATGTGAAGGATATTCAGCAGCAAAGGGACTATTTTCTGCAAGAAAAGCTATAATGCAGTATGCACAGCTAAAGAAGATTCCTAATGTATCAATAGAAGATATTTACACAGGTAATGGAGTAAGTGAGCTTATTAACCTGTGTATGTCAGCTCTTCTTGATGATGGAGATGAGATACTTATCCCTTCACCGGATTATCCGCTATGGACTGCGTGTGCAACACTTGCAGGTGGTAAGGCTGTGCATTACATCTGCGATGAGCAGTCAGAATGGTATCCTGATATTGATGACATGAGAAAGAAGATTAATAGTAGGACTAAGGCAATTGTTATTATTAATCCTAACAATCCAACAGGCGCTCTTTATCCAAGAGAGGTATTACAAAAGATTGTAGACCTAGCCAGAGAATTTCAGCTTATGATTTTCTCAGATGAAATATATGACAGACTTGTAATGGATGGTGAGGAGCATGTTTCAATCGCTTCGCTGGCACCAGATCTTTTCTGTGTTACATTTAGTGGACTTTCCAAGTCACATATGATAGCCGGTTACAGAGTTGGCTGGATGATACTTAGCGGTAATAAAAATATTGCCAAGGACTATATGGAAGGAATAAATATGCTTTCCAACATGAGATTGTGTTCAAATGTTCCTGCCCAGTCGATAATACAGACAGCACTTGGCGGACATCAGAGCGTAAATGACTATATTGTTCCGGGTGGAAGAATATATGATCAGAGAGAGTATATTTACAATGCAATGAAGGATATTCCGGGTATAACAGCAGTTAAGCCAAAGGCAGCATTCTATATGTTCCCTAAAATCGATGTTAAGAAGTTCAATATTACCAATGATGAGAAATTTGCACTTGATTTATTGAATGATAAGAAGATACTTCTTATACACGGAGGTGGATTTAACTGGGCACAGCCGGATCATTTTAGAGTCGTTTATTTACCAAGAATAGAGGTACTTGAAAAAGCAGTTGGAGATATTGCCGATTTCTTAAGCTATTATCATCAGTAAAAATAGGAGTGTCAATGAACACAGATAAGACTAAATATGCAATAAACTTTCTATATATTATATTTACTATATGTATTGTAGGACTGGTAATTTGTATAAATTGTACTCAGAATACAGAAGTGGCAGGCGAAATAATCCCCATTGAAATACAGGGAAAGTATAGTGTTGACAATGGAGATACTTGGACTGAATTTGAGAATTATTCGCAAATACCTAACACAAATAAGAGCATAATAATTACAGGTAAAAGTGTAAATAACATATCCAAAAACACGTTAGTAATGCTTTATTTATATAACTCAAACTTCGCATATGGATTTTGACTATGCGCCTTGAAAATTCAATACCTGGC
>CAZBKO010000162.1:0-3419 GCA_964492545.1 uncultured Lachnospiraceae bacterium | reverse complement strand
GAGGATTTGCAGGAAACAGTAGTCCTATATTTATTGGTGGAAGCATAGCAGTAGATTTTTTCTTTATAGTATCAGGAGTATATATGACAAAAAATGTATATGAGCATAACCATGATGATAATTCATTAGGTAAAAATACGCTGAATTTTATGAAAAGAAAGATCTGTGGACTCATGCCCAATATTGTTGTCGCATATGTGTTTGCACTAATATTTATTTTTATCCGTAATCCTGTTAGCATTAAGGTAATGGTGAAAAAAATAGTAGGCTCTGTATGGGAACTGCTATTTGTAACTCAAGCAGGGTTGCATATGAACGACATAAATGGAGTAACATGGTATATCGGAGCGATGCTTATATCAATGCTCATAATTTATCCATTGCTACTCAAATTTAAAGATACATTTTCCTACATAATTGCTCCAATAATGGTTATTCTAATTTTGGGATTTGTTTATCAAAATTGGTCAAGTATCAGAGGACCTTGGGTATGGACAGGATATGCTTACAGAGGATTAGTAAGAGGCTTTGTTGAAATATTAATTGGATGTATATGCTATCATGTTGGAAGCTACATACAAAAATACTCGTACACAAAACTTATGAAATATATTTTTACTCTAATTGAATATGGCAGTAACTTATTTGTATTTGTGTACATATATAAAAACGACGCTATAAAATGGGAAATGTTTATAATAATGTTATTTGCAATAAGTATTACTATTAGTTACGCACAGGTTAGCATATTCAGTGGAGTAATGAATAATAATGTATTTTCATGGCTTGGAAAGTTTAGCTTTTCGTTGTATTTAGCACATGTTAGCATTGCACATATAATGTCGAGCGTATTTAAAAATCAATCATATATGGAAATAGTGCCTAAATATCTTGCTTTGGCGTGTATTTCGGGATTGGTAATAATGTACGTTTCAGTGTTAATAAAAAAATTTGGAACAAGTATAGACTGTCTTTTAAGAAATTATTTGTTGTTTCATAGAGAGGTGTTAGTTATAGTTTTTCTTGACAGTTTATTGGCTAAGTGATAATTTAATTATAATATTAGTAAAATTTATGTAAATTGAAAGGTGGATATATATATGAATACAGCATTAGTTTTTGCCGGAGGTACAGGTCAACGAATGAAATCGGTTACCAAACCTAAACAGTTTCTAGAATTATATGGTAAACCAATAATAATATATACTATTGAATTATTTGAAAATAATCCTGAGGTTGATGGTATTGTTGTTGTGTGCTTGGAAAGTTGGATTCCATATTTAGAGAAATTACTTGTGAAATTTCAGATTACTAAGGTAAAGGCAATAGTTCCTGGGGGAACTAGCGGACAAGCATCTATTAGAAATGGTATTAATAAGCTTCATGAATTATATAGTGATGATACAATTGTTATGATACATGATGGCGTTAGACCACTTATAACTGAACAGACAATAACAGATAATATTGCTGGCGTTAAGCGATATGGTAATTGCATCACAACAGCACCAGCTATTGAGACGATTGCATTAAAAACAGAATCAGAATTAGTTGGTGAGATTATAGAGAGAAGCAGAGCTGTTATGGCAAGAGCACCACAGAGCTTTAGATTAGGTGAGATATTTGAAGCACACTGTAATGCTATCAAGGAAGACAAAGAAGACTTTATAGATTCAGCATGTCTTATGAAATATTATGGACATGAATTACACATTATTGAAGGACCATCAGAGAATATCAAAATCACAACTCCAACGGATTTCTATTGTTTTAGAGCAATTGTTGATTCGAGAGAAAATTCTCAGATATTTGGGTAGGTATTAGTATGAAAAAAAATATTTTTGAAGAAGATTATCTAAGACTTAAAAATTCATATGAAGAATTACTGAAGGAATTAGAGGGTAACACTGTATTTGTTACTGGTGGTACAGGCTTAATTGGAAGTAATTTGATAAATATGATAATAAAGTATAATGAGAGTGCGGATAGTTGTATACGTGTTATAGCTCTTGTTCGTAATATCAATAAAGCAAAAGGAATGTTTGGTGAAGAGAACCACAATATTAGATATGTATGTGGAACAATTGAGAGTATTCCGGATATCGATGAAAATATCGATTACATTATTCATGGAGCTTGCGTTACATCTAGTAAAGATTTCGTTAACAAACCGGTGGAGACCATAAGAACATCAACAGATGGCATTATTGCCATAATGGAATTTTCAAAAAAGATGAATGTTAAAAGCGTTGTGTATCTTTCTACAATGGAAATATATGGTACCCATGAAAAAGGTACTAGAATTACAGAGGATTCAATTGGATTTCTTAATCCAACATCTGTTAGAAGCAGCTATCCGGAAAGCAAAAAATTATGCGAGTGTCTGTGCGCATCTTATGCAAAGGAATATAATGTTCCTGTAAAGATATTAAGATTAACCCAGACTTTTGGATATGGAGTGGAATACAATGATGGAAGAGTATTCGCTGAATTTGCAAGATGTGTAATTGAGAATAAAGACATTATTCTTCATACAGCGGGAGAGAGCAAAAGATCGTACTTATATACTAGTGATGCTGTATCAGCGATATTATGTGTATTGTTAAAGGGAGAGAATGGAAATGCATATCATGCTGCTAATGAGTCAACATATTGCTCCATTGTTGAAATGGCACAATTAGTTGCGGGTATTTCAGATAATAGAATAAGTGTAAGAATAGAAACTGATAATATAGATAGAGGCTATGCTCCAACAATATATATGGATCTTGATACATCAAAAATTAAGAGTATAGGTTGGAAACCAAGCGTTGATTTGAAAGAAATGTACACTAGAATGATTGAGTGCATAAGAGAATAATTTTTGAATTACATTTTATGGAAAAGGAGAAATTACTGTCAAAAATATGAAGATTAATAAAATATCAATTTCTTTAATTGAAGGAACGTTTATGTTAAAAATAAGCCAGAGAATTAGGGGAAGATGGCATCAAATCGGAGATTACAGAAGAAGGACACTTAAAAGATGGCGTATAAATATTGATTTGAAATTGGGCGCAATGGCGAGAAAAAAACTTAGTAAGAATACAGAAATAGTGCCTAATAGAATACTTTTTATGGCATTTCAAAATGCGTATGCATGTAATCCAAAATATATTACTGATGAAATTGTAAAGCTGGGTCTGCCAGTGGAAATATATTGGGCTGTTAGTAAAGGTGTATATGCTAAGAAAAGTGACACATTTCCAGAAAATGTTCATTTAGTAGTTCGAGAATCGCTGGAATTTTATCAGGCACTTGCTAGCTCAAAGATATGGGTTGATAATGCAATTAATTGTGTGTGGAAAGAAATTCCAAAGAAACCAGGTCAGATTTACCTTAATACATGGCATGGATCTATGGGATTAAAGAAAATCACT
>CAZBKO010000161.1:0-3441 GCA_964492545.1 uncultured Lachnospiraceae bacterium | reverse complement strand
GAAAAGAAGTTAAAAAATAACGAAATGCATTAAAACAGCTGTGAATAGTAACAAATTTTGATATAAATTTTGTTGCTTTTAATCAGGTTACATTGTATACTTTAATAGACCGTTTATTGTCGAAACGGTCTATTATTATTTAAAGGAGGAAGTTTGAATGTTACAAAAATTTTTCAAACTAAAAGAAAATAATACTGACGTTAAAACTGAGATTTTAGCCGGTATTACCACATTTATGACAATGGCGTATATCCTTGCTGTTAACCCAAGTATTTTAGGTGATGCAGGAATGGACAAGAACGCCGTGCTTATTGCTACAGCATTAGCATCTTTTGTAGGATGTATCTTAATGGCTTTATTCTCTAACTATCCATTTGCTTTAGCTCCAGGTATGGGCCTTAATGCTTACCTTGCATACACAGTATGTTTACCTAAGGAAGCAGGCGGTATGGGATATTCATGGGAAGTTGCATTGTTTGCAGTATTCTGTGAGGGACTTATCTTCATAATATTATCTGCAACTAATGTTCGAGAAGCTATATTTAACGCAATTCCAGCAACACTCAAAAGCGCAGTTAGTGTAGGTATCGGTTTATTCATAGCACTTATCGGTGCAATTAATGCTAAGCTTGTTATTAACAGCGACAGCACATTATTAACATATCAGCACTTTGATGATAATTATCATACAGTAGGAATTACTGCTGCATTGGCATTACTTGGTATTATCATTATTGGAGTTTTACTTATTAAGAAAGTTAAAGGTGCTATCTTAATTGGTATCATATCTACATGGGTACTTGGTATAATATGTGAATTAGTTGGATTATATACACCAACACCTGATGCAGGATTTTATTCACTTATACCTGATTTTTCAAATGGTATAGGCTTAAGCTCATTTGGAAAGACATGTGGCAAGGTATTCACACTTGATTTCAGTTCAGTAAAAATTCTTGATTTTATTGTAGTTATGTTTGCATTCTTATTTGTTGATTTATTTGATACACTTGGAACACTTATAGGTGTTGCTACAAAGGCAGACATGCTTGACAAAGATGGTAAGTTACCAAGAATTAAAGGTGCTTTAATGGCAGATGCTGTTGCAACAAGTGTTGGTGCAGTATTTGGTACAAGTACAACAACAACTTATGTTGAAAGTGCATCCGGTGTTACAGAAGGTGGTAGAACAGGTCTTACTGCAATTACAACAGGTTTATTATTCCTTCTTGCAATTGTATTATCACCATTATTCCTTGCAATCCCTTCATTTGCAACAGCTCCAGCATTAATTATTGTTGGATTCTACATGATAGGTAATGTTGTAAAGATTAACTTTGATGATATGGTAGAAGCAATTCCAGCATTTTTAACAATTATTGTTATGCCTTTCGCATACAGTATTGCAGAGGGTATTGCTGCAGGCGTTATCTCTTACACAGTTCTTGTACTTATTACAGGAAAAGCTAAAGAGAAGAAACTTTCCCCATTAATGTATGTCTTAACAGTGTTATTCATTTGTAAATATATTTTCTTATAAATTAGACTATATAAGCAACAGGCAAAGCTTAGGCATTGCCTGTTGTTTTTTTTATATGATTTTGTTATACTAACATTTTATAGGACAATTAATCATAGAAATGAGGCATGTCATGAAAGAAATAGTAATATATCTTGGAGTGTTTTTTGGAATTGCTGTAATTCTGGCAATCCGTGCATATTATACCGGAAAACAATCAAGAGAATTTTTGAGAAGAAAAATTAAAAAGAATTGGGGAAATATTCCGGAACGTGTATATGAAGCAAAAGAGTTCGATAATATATCTCATTATTACAAAAATAATAAGCAAAATGGTTACTTTGTTGATGATATAACATGGAATGATTTGAATATGGACGCTATATTTATGCAGATGAATAACACATATTCCTCTGTGGGCGAAGAGTATTTATATAATATGCTAAGAAGGCCTAATTTAGATAATGCCTCACTTGAGAAGAATGAAAAGATTGTCAGTTATTTTGAGAAAAATGAGTCTGTGGCTTTTAAACTTCAGGAATTGTTTCATGATCTTGGAAGAACACATTCTATTTCATTTTATGACTTTCTTTTTAGACTTAAGGATTTGGGCAAAAGAAGTAATTACAGACACTATCTTCAAATTGCACTTATATTTGTATCAGTGGCATTGACTGTAATAGTTCCACCGGTTGGAATTCTGTGTGCCGTAGCAGCACTTGGGTTTAATGTAATAACTTATTTCTCAGATAAATCAAAAATTGAAAGCTATTTTACATGCTTTAAATACCTTGTAAGTATGATTGTAATATCGCAAAAGCTCAATCAGACCCAAAAGGATAGTGAACTTTCATCAATTTTAAATGACATAAAAACATACTCTGATGAACTTAAGAGTATAAGAAAAGGCAGTTTTTTGATTACTGGTAATAACATGTCCGGTTCACTAGAGGATATTATTATGGATTATGTAAGAATGATATTTCATGTGGATCTTATAAAGTTTAACAGTATGCTCAACTCGGCAATATCTAAGACTGATACAATTGATTCTTTGTTTGCAGCTCTTGGAAGACTTGAGAGCTGTATTGCCATTGCATCATTTAGAAAACAGATTCCATATTACTGCAAGCCAGTGTTTTTACAAAATGAAAAGTCTACAATGACATTTGAAGAGATTTATCATCCATCAATTGAACACGCAATCGCAAATGATCTAGACGAGCATAAATGCGTTTTGATAACGGGCTCAAATGCTTCAGGCAAATCAACATTTTTAAAAACTGTGGCAATCAATGCAATATTAGCACAGGCGATTAATACATGCACAGCAAATGAGTACAGTGCCAATTACTTTGAGATATATTCTTCAATGGCTCTTCGCGATGACTTGCAAAGCAATGAAAGCTACTATATTGTTGAAATCAAGTCGCTTAAAAGAATTATTGATAAAGTGGGACAGAAGAACCATATTTTGTGTTTTGTAGATGAGGTTTTAAGGGGAACTAATACAATTGAAAGAATTGCAGCATCAGCACATATACTTAAGAACCTTTCACAGAACAATGTGTTATGTTTTGCAGCTACACATGATATAGAGCTTACACATATTCTTGAAGACTATTATTCAAATTATCATTTTCAGGAAGAGGTGGAGGATAATGATATAATATTTAATTATAAGCTTTATAGTGGAGAGGCAACCTCAAGAAATGCAATTAAGCTTCTTGGAATTATTGGCTATAATAATGATATAATAAATGCTGCTGAGAAGACTGCTGCCGACTTTGTAAAGAACGGAAACTGGACCAAGTGCTATTAGATATTTCTTGAGTTTCCGCAAAATGTAATTAAAAAATGAATACATTCTTCCAAAGTACCAATCTATCGAATTTTTGAATTATTCAGAGTGACAGTGACTG
>CAZBKO010000160.1:0-3559 GCA_964492545.1 uncultured Lachnospiraceae bacterium | reverse complement strand
GCATATTTACTACAATTTTTTTTAACAGGTTCAGCCGAAGGCTGAACTGTAACGATATTGCCGTAGATATGTGGTAAAATATGGTATTATAGTTTTGGGTAGGAGGTAGTTATATTGACAGGAAAAAAAGTACTACTTATTGCAGATGATGAGGAAATGAATAGAAAGATAATTAGCAAATTCCTCAAAAACTCATTTGATATTATTGAGACAGAGAATGGTAGGGAGACAATGGAAGTGCTTACGAGTAAGCATGTTGATGCAATTCTTTTAGACATAATAATGCCAGAGATGGATGGACTTGAGGTTCTTGAACAGATTAAGAAAAATCATGATTATGATAATATAGCAATACTTGTTGCAACATCCACAAAGGAGAAAACTGAGCGAATGGCACTCAGCCTTGGGGCAGATGATATTGTTGCAAAGCCATATGATCCGCTTGTAATAAGAAAGAGAATGGATAATATATTGGCAGCAAAAGAGATGAATATCAAGAATCAGATAATTGAGAATGAAGATATAGATTCATTTGTTGTGCAATATAATAATGATAAAGGTAAGAAGGCTGAGCATCTAATAGACAGAATCAAAAAATGTTCAGATATAATAGATGCTAATAAAGATAATTTTAAGCTTGTTACTGAAATGTTAGATGAAATTAGAAGAGATTCAGAACAATTACGAAAATTGTTTGAATAGCCAAGAGGTATAGTTATGGATAATATAATGCTAATAGTTGATGATATGGAGATGAACAGGGAAATATTAAAAGTACTATTTTCGTCTAATTTTGAAATCATGGAAGCTGATAGCGGAGAGGAAGCCATCGAGATATTGGAGGCGTGTAAAGGCAGTATAGATATTGTACTGCTGGATCTTGCTATGCCAGAGATGTCTGGGTTTGAGCTGCTTGAAAGGCGCAAGACATTAGAGTGTTTTAGAGAGGTGCCGGTTGTGGTAATTACAAGCAGTGCAGAGATGGAGGATCAGATAAAAGCATTTGAGCTGGGTGTAAGTGATTATGTGTCAAAGCCAATTATTCCTGAGATTGTTATATCGCGAGTGAATAATGTTATTTCCTCTAATAAACGAATTCTTTCAATTGAAATGGAGGCACAAAAATTAAAAATCAAGTCAGAATTAGATGAGATGACAGGACTTTTAAATAAGACTACAACCGAGCTGACAATGAATTAAATCCTTAAGAATTGCAAGGGCAGGCTCGATGTACTCATGGTAATTGACATAGATAATTTTAAGACGGTGAATGATACATCAGGTCATCAGGCAGGTGATCATGTTATTAAGATTATTGCTGATTTGATATCAGGTCATTTTAGAAAGTCTGACATTGTGGGCAGAATAGGCGGAGATGAATTTTGTGTATTAATGGTAGATGTGCCATCCATGGAAATAGCACGAAATAAGATTAATGAACTTATTCAGATAATGAAGTATAAGCCGAATCTGACAATTCCTGAGTATGTCACATTAAGTATAGGTATCGCACAAAATGAACAAAAAAACACATCATATCCGGGACTTCTTAAGAAAGCCGATACAGCACTGTATCAGGCAAAGGGAGCAGGTAAGGCAAGATTTAGAGAATATGGCGTTGAATCTGTAGATATTGAAAATGATGATCGTCCTGCCATAGTACTTCTTAGCAATAATCGAAGTGTGTGCAGCGTTATTCATGCGCTTGTTCCCAATAAGATTAGGATAATTGAGGCACTGAAATATGATGATTTGCAATTAATAAGCGATGCTGACAGAAAGAGAGTCAGACTTATGTATGTTGATGTGTCTGACCAATATGAGGACACTACCGGCTATTGGGATAGAATTAAGGCAATAGATTGGATTAAAATAGAAAATGTGCTTGCTATTTGTCAGGAAGGCCGAGTTACACAGTATATGGAGGCATTAAAAAGTGGTGTGGCGGATATGCTTACTGCACCAATTGAAGAAAATGCTTTTAGACGAAGAATGGAGAGAGTACTTAAGGACTCGATTTAAATATATTTTTTACACAGAAGGAGAAGAGGAAAATGAACGAAGAATTATTGGACAGATTAGAAGATATGGGAGCTGAGGTAGAAGATACATTAGACCGCCTTATGGGTGATGAGGACATGTATGTAGAATTTCTAAAAAAATTACCAGATAATCAGAACATTATAGAGCTTAGAAAGGCAGTAGACAAAAAGGATTATGAGCAGGCTATGAAAGAGGTACACACACTTAAGGGGGTTGCTCTGAATCTTGGACTGCTTCCACTTGTTGATGTGTGTATGGATATGCTTCTTGATTATAGAGAGGGTAAGAATGAGGAGACCTCTGCTCAAATTGATACAGTTGAAGAGACATTTAAGGAATGGGCAGATGCCATTAATCAGTAGATAATCAAATTATGATAGATTCAATATGGACCGGTGGCTTTGATTTGTCTGTGCAATCATAGCTTGCAAGCTTGTATTACTATAAATTTAAAAGTGAGGTGAAATAGATGCTACGACAATTACGATATTTTCAGTCAGTTATAAAGAACAACAGTTTTTCAGAAGCTGCAGAGGAGTGTCATATTTCACAGTCAGCAATTTCCCAACAGATTAAGGCATTGGAGGAAGAATTGGGATTTTTGCTTCTTGAAAGAAAAAATCGTAAGTTTGAATTAACACCTGCAGGGAAACATTTTTATAAAAAGAGTCTAATTTTGATGGCGGATTATGAAAGGATTTGTGATGAATCGAAAAAGATTGCACATGCAGATGATTTTACATTAAGAATTGGATATTTGCGCTGTTACAGTGGGCAGGAGTTCCAGAAAACAGTAGAAGAGTTCGCTCTGAAACACACAGATATTAAGATTGAGATATTGCATGGAACACACGAAGAACTCTATTCTAATCTTGTACAGGGAAAAGTCGATATTGTGTTAAACGATCAAAGAAGGGCATTTTCCGAGGATTATGTGAATCTTGAGCTGATTATCACGCATTTATATATTGAGGTATCTGCTACGAATCCAATTTCCCATCTTAAGGAAATAGAAATTAGTGATTTAAAGAATACGCCTTGTATTTTGATAGCACCTACGTCACAACATGATACAGAAGAAGAGTACTATCGCAATATTGTAGGTGTACAGGGAGAAATCATTTTCACAGAGAATTTGGAGGAGGCCAGACTGTTGGTAATCAGTGGAAAAGGGTATATGCCACTGGAAGGAATGTGTATCCCTAAAAGCTTTGGAACAACTCTAAAACGTATAGCATTAAATAAGTCAGAACATCCGGTTACCAGAAAATATTGCGCATTTTGGAAGAAGGACAATTCAGGTTATTATGTAGAGGAATTTGCGGATTTATTAAAGAAACATTTCAGTCATGGTATTCAAAAGTGATTAAATTCTTATTTCAACACTTTTTGCCAATTGCGTTGTTCATATTGTTTTTGATTTCAATTATACTTAAGTTATCAAAAACAAGGAGGATTTACAATGAATACAGATAAGATTTATGCAGAGGCTTTAGCGAGCGAATATGCACCAAAA
>CAZBKO010000159.1:0-3597 GCA_964492545.1 uncultured Lachnospiraceae bacterium | reverse complement strand
CCGAAGTCAATCAGGGTCAAATTGCCATCAGGGGTTAACATGACATTAGCCGGCTTCATATCTCTATAGATAATGGCCGGCGTTCTTGTATGTAAATATCCAAGCACATCACACAATTGTTTAGCCCATTTGATGACTAACTCCTGTGGCTGCGCCCCATATTCTTCCAGTGATTGACTCAGTGGATTACCCTCTATATAGTCCATAACAATAAGAAAATTATCTTCCTGGTCTATAACATCAATGATACTTGGCAGATTTTTGTGATTAAGACGTTTGAGCATATCGGTCTCCACCACAAGTCCCTGCTTGACTACCTCGAAATCCTTAACTCCATCCTTACGGACCTCTTTGATTGCCCACTGCTTATTAGCTTTCTCGTTCATAGCAAGATATACAACACTCATGCCACCCTGCCCGATTTTATTCAATACTTTATATTTTCCATCTATAATAGAGCCAATTTCTAACATTGCCTATGTTTCCTCCTATTAGTAAGTGCGAACAAGCACAACTGAAATATTATCTTCTTCCCTGCGCTGCTTATTCAATTCAATAAGGTAATCTCCTGCCTGCTTCATCTGGTCTGCATTTGTCATGACCTCTGGTCTTAGACTTCCAAATATTTCTTCGTTACTAATAACATGTCTGAAACCATCTGAGCAGAACATATAAACCGTATTTTTCTTAGTATCACCAAAAAACATATCTGGAAATACTTTTGGAGATGCACCTACACATTGAAGAAGCACGCTTCTTCTTGAATCTGAAAGTGCCTGCTCCGGTGTTAGGATTCCCTGCTGAACTTCCTTCTCCACCACCGTTTGGTCTGTTGTTATAGCCCTCACATTATCACTTATCTCATAAGCTCTTGAATCTCCCACATTTATAATGTAGTATCTCGAATCTGTAAACAGCCCTGCTACTATTGTAGTTCCAAGATTAATGCCATTTTTCCTGCCATAATTCTTAATTTTCTCATTTTCACTCTGGATTATACTCTCCCAATCCTGTCTGATAATGTAGTCCTCCAATGGAGCATTTAAAAGCATCGGAAGTCTGTTTGAAAACCAATCCGAAAATGCTTTGATAACATCTGCACTGGCTACCTCGCCCTGCGCAAGTCCTCCCATTCCATCACACATCACTGCCATTGTGACATTTCCAATATTTGTCTTAGCAACTTTGACCGTGAGGCTGTCCTGATTGGTACTCTTCTTAATCCCCACATCGGTACTTGCTGATATTATGTATTCCATCAAAAAACACCTTTCCGCTTGTTATTGTTTATCCTACTGCATTACAAATTCAAATTCCTCGTCTGCTAATCTTATCTTCATTCCCGGCTTCATCGGTACTTCAAGGTTAGGCTGAATCATATTTCCATCAACATATGTATGGTTCTTAGAATTAGTATCCATTATGTAATAGTTGTCACCCTTTACAATTATTGAGGCATGGCTTCTGCTTACTGCTGTATTATCTCCAATAAAGTAGTCTACATAGCTATTTTCTTTTCCAATCTTAAATACAGATTTGGAAATAAATACTTTTTCATTATTTTTCTTTCTAATCAGGTATGGCTTAGGTGCATATGCTGCTGCATCGCCACCTCCAACTCCAAGTACTGTTGTCTCCCCAATTCCTGCTGACGCTCCAAGTACTGTTGTCTCTCCGAAGTTACCGCTTGTCTGAGTAAATGTAGCCTGTGGCATTGGAGCCATAGCTGGCATTGGTGTTGGTGCTGATACGCTGCCAGGCATCTGAGGATTTGAAGGGGCTGGCATTGAAGGGGTACCCATTGGTGGAACTGCCTTTGGTGCCGGCATACTGTTATTTCCAGGTGCTGGGGTCGGTGCCCCTGGTATTGCCATTCCTGGTATTGCCATTCCGGATGGTGCTGCCGCTGGCGCCTTTGGAGCTTTTTCCTTCTTAGAGAATAGTCCACCCTTTTTTTCTTTCTTAGCCTGTTCTTTCTCCATCTTTTCTCTTGCTTTCTTAGCCTTCTTGTCTTCTTTTGCATTATCTGCAGGCATTACCGGCATCGCTGGCGTTGGTGCTGCTGGTTTCGGCCTTCCCATGGCAGGCATTGCTGGTGTTGCTGGTGCCATTTGTACTGGTGGCACTGGTGCTGACATCGATGGTGCTCCGCCAAATGAAGATGCATCAACAATAGTCTTAACCTCTGGCTGTGATGCTGCTGCCGGCTGCTCAACACTTGCTGCTGCTTCCTGCTGCTGTGGTTTCTTTCCATATAACAATTCATCTAATACATTTTTAAAATCGCCCAATGCAAAGCTTCCGCTGTTCAAATAGCTGATTAATTTTGCTACATAGTCACAGTTCTCACTCTGATCAAACTGAGCAGAAAAAATAATATTTTTAAAGAACATTTCCATATTTGGCTGCTGCGCATTTTCTATTATTGGCATACATAACAGTTCTGTCTCTAATGTGCTTACATTTACATAGATATACTTCATATCAATAAGAAATGAACTCATATCTAACATATATTCCTCTGCATTGTACAGTGCATCTATTATGTTAGTGAAACACTTTACGATTCTTTCCTTGGTTACACTTCTTTCAAATAACTGATTCATGGTTACTTTAGATGTGATGTTGTACTTCAACAGTCTGTCCGCATCCATCTGGGTGTATATCATTGGAAGAAGACCAGCAATTTTATTGTTCTCCATCATTCCAAGTGCAACTGTATCAATTGTATCTGCTGCCTGAATTTCATAAACTAAATTGGTGTTTGCTCCATTATTTTCTACTGTGAATTCTCTCATAGCTAAACCGTACCTTTCTAATGATTGTTTTTAAGTATCTTAATTACTTTCCACTTTCCATCAATTAATACTGCCGATGTCATAGAAGATGAAAATGCTTTTGCATCTGTAAAATCACCTATAATCTTTGCTTCATTTGCTTTATTAATAAAAGACCATATTCCTTCTGTATTTACAGCTGCATATCCATTCGAAAATGGTCTTGCATCCATATACTGTGGCTTAATGGTAATTTCCCCCTTAGTATTAATAAATCCCCATAAATTATTTTGTTTTATAGCGGTATCTTCTCCTGTATAAAAAGGATGTGCATCATCAAATTTATCGTTTCCTACTTGTTTTTCTTCTGTGTCAATCATTATATAAGAACCATCAGTTTTTACAAATGCTACTCCACTATTAAATGCGATTCCTTTTTCATCCATTATTATATCTTCGTACACATGATCACTAATCTTTTCTCCATCAATATTTACGAAGAACCATTTTCCCTGCTCACATACCGGAACATAGTTGCCATCATATGTTCCCATATCATCAAATGATTTTTCGGACATATTAAATTTCAAATCTGAAATATGATATTTACCATCTACCTGCATAGCTGAATAGCCCATACAAATATATTTAATATCCGTAATTTTTCGTTCTTGTGGGTCAACAAATTGCTTGTCACCTGCTCTATCAATAATATATGATTCTCCTGCTGCAGTTGTAACACCTGCATATCCATCTGAATTAAAGGGACTTACTTTAGCATATTTACAAGAAATTTGAACCTCACCCACAGTATTGATAT
>CAZBKO010000158.1:0-3600 GCA_964492545.1 uncultured Lachnospiraceae bacterium | reverse complement strand
AGAAATTGGCTTAACCGATATCGTTCGGTTTGCAGACAACCGTACATAAAGATGTTACGGAACGTCTTATACAATTCAATCCCGCTTTGGCAGGCAAAGCAAGAGTAGTACTTGACATGAACAAATCCGAGCGTCACATTCGTGGCGGGCTTGCCACAAAAGAAAAATATCTCCACCAAAAAAAAGAAGCTGTTAGAAATTATTAGCAGCTACACAAAAAAAGCCCCAATAAATGGGGGATGCCCGGTATTGCTACCGGGCTGAGTTATGAAAATGTTAAGTTGTATACTATAATTAAATAGTACTCTGTAAGTATACAAATCAAATGTGGACAAACAATGTACTAAACTTAAAAAATACGTGACAAATTTGTGACAAATTTGTGACAAATACACCGAATATAGGAATTAAGTACTACAACACAAAAAACCAGTCATAACAGACTGGTTAATAATCTTTGGGGTACCGGGTAGCTTTCGCTACCCGGCAAGAGTATGAAAAACGGTATATTCAATAGATAGGGTGATTGAATATACAAGTACTAAAAAGTACATTCATAATACTACTAGAATTATGTGATGGAAATGTGACGTAAATATGAAAATGATGTGAAAAAAACCAGTCATAGCAGACTGGTTAATAATCTTTGGGGTACCGGGTAGTGTTACCTACCCGGCAAGAGTATGAAAAACGGTATATTCAATAGATAGGGTGATTGAATATACAAGTACTAAAAAGTACTTTTGTATAATAACGATTTCATGTGACTATATAATGATGAAAACGTGAAAAGTATGTGAACGAAAAAAACATACGTAATTCTCTAAAACTCCTAAAATATTTACAAAAAATGCCGATAAAAATTAGTGAGAGCTGAAATTTTTCCTAAATTAATAAAAAAAGAAAAAAAGTTCTTCCATATTTGATGGATATTGTATATAATGGGCTAAGGTAGGCACTTTTACCAGACTAAATTACAACAAAGACAACAATGTATATAATATATGAAATAATGGATTGAAAGGAGAATATCATGTTAACAACAGATATCGGAATTGATTTAGGAACAGCAAGTATTCTTGTATATATTAAAGGAAAAGGTGTAGTATTAAAGGAGCCTTCAGTTGTAGCATTTGACAGAGATACTAACAAGATCAAGGCTATTGGCGAAGAAGCAAGACTTATGATCGGTAGAACACCAGGCAACATAGTAGCGGTAAGACCATTACGTCAGGGTGTTATTTCAGACTATACAGTAACTGAGAAGATGCTCAAGCATTTCATTCAGAAGGCAATGGGAAAGAGAGTTCTTAAGAGACCTAGAATAAGCGTATGTGTGCCAAGTGGTGTAACAGAAGTTGAGAAGAAGGCAGTTAAGGATGCTACATTCCTTGCAGGTGCAAGAGAAGTTTCTATTATAGAGGAACCTATTGCTGCTGCTATCGGAGCAGGAATTGATATTACAAGACCATGTGGAAATATGATTGTTGATATCGGTGGTGGTACTACTGATATAGCAGTTATCTCATTAGGCGGAATAGTTGTAAGCACATCAGTTAAGGTTGCCGGCGATGATTTTGATGAAGCTATTGTCAGATATATGCGTAAGAAGCATAACCTGTTAATAGGTGAGAGAACAGCCGAAGAGATTAAGATTAATATTGGAGCAGCATTTAAGAGACCAGAGGTTGCAACAATGGAAGTAAGAGGACGTAACCTTGTAACAGGTTTGCCTAAGACAATCACAGTGACTTCTGAAGAGACAGAGGAAGCTCTCAAGGAAACAACTTCTCAGATAGTAGAGGCAGTTCACAGTGTATTAGAGAAGACACCACCAGAACTTGCAGCAGATATTTCAGACAGAGGTATCGTACTCACAGGTGGAGGCTCATTATTACAGGGGTTTGAAGAACTTATCGAAGAGAAGACAGGAATTAATACAATGACAGCAGAAGATCCTATGACAGCAGTTGCTATTGGCACAGGTAAATTCATTGAATTTTTAAGTGACCATGGAATTGACTAAGTAGAGGAGACTTTCGGAAAGGAGTACCTATGGTTAGAGGTCTGTACACAGCATATACAGGTATGATTAATCAACAGTATAGGCTAGATACTATCACTAATAACCTTGCCAATTCAGCCACAACAGGCTATAAGCGTGAAGGTGCTACATCTAAGGCATTTGATGAGGTTCTTGCAATCAAGGTAAAGGACAGCTCAGAAGCATTTATCAACAAAGGTATTGGTAACATGAGCCTTGGAGTCAAGATAGGAGAGAATTATACAGATTATTCTCAAGGATCATTCAGAGAGACCGGAAACACATATGATTTGGCAATAGAGGGAAACGGATTTTTCTCTATATCGTTCACCAACAAGAATGGTGAAGAGACGACTAAATATACCAGGGATGGTAGTTTTACTATAGATAGTGAGGGTGCACTTAGAACTAAGGACGGCGATTACGTTCTCGGTCAGGGTGGACAGATATATATTCCAACAGATGCAAGTGATGTTGCAATTAACTCAACAGGAGAAATATTTGCAGATGGAGAATATATAGACACTTTGGATATTGTAGACTTTGAAGACTATAATTATCTGTCGAAGTACGGTGAGAATATGTATGACGCAGTTGACGGAGCCAACATGACAGAAGCAGCAGGCAAAGTCAATCAGGGATACTTAGAGGCATCGAATGTAAATGTTGTATCAGAGATGGTTGAGATGATTACGATTTCAAGAGCATATGAGAGTAGTCAGAAAGCAATTCAGTCAATTGATACAATGGTGGACAAGTCGGTTAATGAAGTCGGAAGAGTATAGTAGGAGGCCAATATGATGAGATCTTTATGGACTGCGGCGTCAGGAATGATTGCACAGCAGACCAACGTTGATACAATATCTAATAATTTAGCAAATGTTAATACAACAGGATATAAGAAAGAAACAGTACAGTTTAAGTCACTGCTGTATCAGACGATACAGTCGAAGACAACCAGTGCAAATGGCGAGACAAAGCCGGTTGGCGCACAGGTTGGACTTGGTGTTAGAAATTCATCGATAACATCAGTGTATGGACAGGGAAATATAAATGAGACATCAAGCAGTACTGATTTTGCAGTAGAAGGAAAAGGATTCTTCGCAGTACAGGGACTTGATGGAGAGACATATTATACAAGAAATGGTTCATTTAACTGGGGAATTGGAACCAATGGCAATGTTTTATGTACAGCAGAAGGATTGCCTGTATTAGACACCACCGGTACTCCAATAGAACTTGGAGATAACTATGACGCATCCAAGATAACAATTGATGCAAATGGTACAGTATGCTATCCGGATGCAAGCAATAATCCACAGAGTATTGGTATCCAGATAGGACTTTCACAGTTTTCCAATCCATCAGGACTTGAAAAGCAGGGTGGAAGCCTGTACAAGGTTACAGATGCATCGGGAGAAGCGTTATCAGAAGCAGACAATGCCACAATCAAGAAGAGCAAGGTACGTCAGGGATGCTTAGAGGCATCTAATGTTCAAGTTGTGGACGAGATGGTTAATTTAATTGTCGCACAGAGAGCTTACGAGATGAATTCC
>CAZBKO010000157.1:0-3600 GCA_964492545.1 uncultured Lachnospiraceae bacterium | reverse complement strand
ATACAGATGATGATTATGTATTATTAACAGATATTCAGGGACTTGAAGATTTCTTCGGAGATATGGACTTTAAGGTAACTGGAACTGAAGATGGTATTACAGCAATTCAGATGGATATCAAGATTCATGGATTGACAAGATCAATTGTTGAAGGCGCTGTTGCAAGATGCCGTGAAGCAAGAATGTTTATTATGGATACATGTATGAAGCCAGCAATTGCAGAGCCTAGAAAAGAAGTTGGTCAGTATGCACCTAAGATTGTTCAGATTAAGATTGACTCATCTAAGATTGGTGATGTTGTTGGACAGCGTGGAAAGGTAATTAATACAATTATCGAACAGACAGGCGTTAAGATTGATATCACTGATGAAGGCGCAGTTTCTGTATGTGGCGTTGATAAGGAAGGTATTGATAAAGCAGTTAAGATTATTAATACAATAGTTACTGACTTTGCAGAAGGACAGATTTTTGAAGGAAAGGTTATTAGCATTAAAGAATTTGGTGCGTTCCTCGAATTTGCTCCTGGAAAAGAAGGCATGGTTCATATTTCTAAGATTTCAAAGGAAAGAATCAATCATGTTGAAGATGTTCTTACACTTGGTGATGTTGTTAAGGTTGTATGCCTTGGCAAGGACAAGATGGGAAGAATAAGCTTTAGTATGAAAGATGTTGAACAGTAACATATATTGAATATGAAGGGACATTTCAATTTTTGAAATGTCTCTTTTATTGCTTTATTGCCTGAGTGTATTTTCTGTGCTACAATATTACGATGTGAAATATTCAGAAGGGAACAGATGAGTTTATTATGAAGAGAAATGCATTAAGAAAAGATTTCTATATGGAAATAAAAAGGACATTTAGCAGATTTTTATCACTGGTTTTAATTGTTGCACTTGGAGTGGCTTTTTATGCAGGAATACGTTCAACAGAGCCGGATATGTATGAAACTGTTGATAAAATGTACGATGACAGCAATTTTTTTGATTTAAGAATTTTAAGTGGAGCTGGCATGAACGATGAAGAACTCTCAACGCTCAAAGGTATTGATTGTATAGATGATGCGGAAGGCATTTATTATATTGATGCATTTGCTGCAACGAAAGACAAGAGATATACGGTTAAGCTGTCTTCTATTCCTGAAAAAATTGGAAAGCTTGTGATACAAGAAGGCAGAATGCCCGAGAATGACAACGAATGTGTAATTGATACACAGCTTTTTAATTCTGAACATTTTAAAATAGGCGATTTAATAGATATTGAGAGTGGAAGTGAGGTTGATGCCTCTACTTACCTTGAAAACACAAAATATACAATAGTTGGTACTTATACGTCTCCATATTATCTGCAAATTGATAAGGGAACAACACAGCTTGGAGCCGGCAAGATAAATGGACTTGTTTCTATAGCAGCATCTAATTTTAGGCAGCAGGTATATAGTGAACTATACGCAAGTGTAAAAGATGCCAAGAATAAAACTACATATAGTGCTTCTTATGAAAATGTTATCGAGAAAGCAATGACGGATGTTAATGAACATTTTGATAATGAAAAATATTATTTACTTGACAGAAATTCTATTCAAAGCTATGTTGAATTTGGTCTTGATGCTAAACGTATCGGGAAAATTGGAGGAGTTGTGCCGATAATATTTTTTCTTGTTGCAGCGTTAGTAAGTCTAACAACCATGACGAGAATGGTTGAGGAAGAAAGAACACAGATTGGTACGCTAAAGGCACTGGGATATGGAAAATACGCAGTAGCAAAGAAATATTTCTATTATGCTTTGGGGGCAACTGTTACAGGAAGCGTTATAGGTGCCATAGCTGGAAGCATAATTATTCCAAGAATTATTATTAATGCATATATGATTATGTATCAGAATCTTGGGAAAACTATGGCGACACTAAAACTATCACATATATTGACAGCATCGCTGATTGCGATTATGTGTGTAACCTTATCAGCACTTGCTGCATGCTATAAGGAACTGGCATCATCATCAGCTGCACTGATGAGACCTGTTGCACCTAAAAATGGAAAAAGAGTATTTTTAGAAAGAATTGGTTTTATCTGGAAGCATTTAACATTTACTTGGAAATCTACTGTTAGGAATCTTGTAAGATATAAGAAAAGATTTTTTATGACAATATTTGGAATAGCCGGAAGCATGGGACTTATTGTTCTTGGATTTGGAATTAAGGATTCGATAAGCTCGATAGTAAGCCTACAGTACAACAAGTTGAGGCAATATAATAATGAGTTTTCGCTAAAAAGTAATCTAAATGATGACGAGCTGTTGCAAGTTAATACATTGCTGGATAATGATGAAAGAGTAGTATCATATCAGAACTCATATCAGTCAACTATGGATGCTGAATCGGGGAAAAAAACTCTCAGCGCGTATATATTTGTTCCTAAGGATTATGAAAAAATTAAAAATTATGTGAAAATAGTAGATAGGGATACAGGAAAATATATAGATTTTACAGATGATTCAGTTGTTATTTCTGAAAAAATGGCAAAGCTTATGAATTTGTCTGTTGGAGACACATTTACTCTAAAACCTACTAATACAACAAAAATACAAGTAAAGGTTGGGGCTATATGCGAGAATTATGTATATCATTATATTTTTTTGAATGAGAAATTATATGAGCAGCTTTTTGGTGAAAAACCATACTATAACGAACTGTTCATTAAAAATACAAGTGAATATTATGATGAAGAGAAGTTCATGGAGGATATGCTCGCTACAGGATATATTAATGGTGCAAATTCCATCGATACTTTAAGAAATAAGTTCGACGAAATGCTTCAGGGAATGGACATAATAATTCTTGTAATAATAATATCGGCAGGAGGACTTGCATTTGTTGTGTTGTATAATTTGAATAACATTAACATAAGTGAGAGAAAAAGAGAGCTGGCAAGCTTGAAGGTACTTGGATTCTACGATAATGAGGTATCAGCATATGTTTTTAGGGAAAATATTATATTAACAATAATAGGAATAATGTGCGGTGCTGTATTTGGCATATGGATTCACAAATACGTAATAGATACAATAGAAGTTGATTTAGTTATGTTTGGACGTCACATTAAAATGCTAAGCTATGTATACAGTACACTGATAACGCTGGCATTCACTATAGTAATAAACGCTATGATGCATTATAAATTAAAGAAAATAGAAATGGCTGCATCAATGAAAAGTGTTGAATAAAAAATACAAACTATCAGATAAATATAGAAATTATGGAGGCAGATATGAAATTTAGACCATGTATAGATATACACAATGGAAATGTTAAGCAGATAGTAGGCTCTAGTCTAAACGACGAGGGCAATCAGGCGAAGGAGAATTTTGTTTCCAAATATAATGGTGCATATTATGGAAATATGTATAGGAATGATGGACTATTTGGAGGACATATAATTATACTTAATTCTGCTGAAAGTGAGTTTTACGATGCTTCGCTAAAACAGGCGATAATGGCTCTTAATGCTTTTCCGGGAGGACTTCAAATTGGTGGCGGAATAACAGATAAAAATGCCAGAGCATTTATAGAACAGGGAGCTTCTCATGTTATAGTTACA
>CAZBKO010000156.1:0-3796 GCA_964492545.1 uncultured Lachnospiraceae bacterium | reverse complement strand
GAATCTTAGCATAATCAATATCTGCAATCTGTGTACATACCTTGTTAAGGAAGTATCTATCATGAGATACAACGATAACTGTATTATCAAAGTTGATGAGGAATTCTTCTAACCATGCAATAGCATCGAGATCAAGGTGGTTAGTAGGCTCATCGAGAAGAAGGATGTCAGGATTTCCAAATAATGCCTGAGCTAAGAGAACCTTAACCTTCTCACTACCCTTAAGATCAGCCATAAGAGAGTAGTGAAGCTCTGTGCCGATGCCAAGACCATTTAACAAAGTAGCAGCATTTGATTCGGCTTCCCATCCGTCAAGTGTAGCGAATTCACCTTCAAGTTCACTGGCTTTAATACCATCTTCCTCGGTAAAATCTTCTTTTGCATAAATAGCATCTTTTTCTTTCATTATTTCATAAAGTCTTGCGTTACCCATAATAACTGTATCAAGAACTGTATTAGCATCATATTTAAAGTGATCCTGCTGTAAGAATGAAAGTCTCTGTCCTGGTGTAATTATGATGTCACCATTTGTTGGCTCCAACTGACCAGACAATATTTTAAGAAATGTAGACTTTCCGGCACCATTGGCACCGATTAATCCATAACAGTTGCCTTCTGTAAATTTAATATTAACGTCTTCGAATAAAGCCTTTTTGCCTATTCTCAATGTGATATTACTTGCTGTAATCATATTGTATTCCCAATTCCTTTCTGTGAATGAAATAGTATTCGTTCATAATTGTAACTATAAATTGCTTATTTTGCAAGTTTTTTCTTGTTTACAGGGCAATTATGTTCTATAATTAAAGTACTTATGATATTGCGAGAAAGGATATAGAATGGATTTTAAGGTAGAAATTGGATTTCCAGAGCCAATGGGAGCCAAATATTTTGATAAATATGTGAATTTTGCAGTTGCAGTAGGTGACGGAGAGAGCTGTTCACTTATACTATACAAAAAAGGAACTAAGCAAATTGCCACAGAGATTCCATTTACTTCAGAGATGATGTATGGAAATATTTATGCGATGTCTGTTTATGGCATAGATATTAACCAATATGACTATAATTTTAGAGTGGCCAACAAGATAATAACTGATCCGTATGCAAGGATGCTATCAGGCACATCTGTGTGGGGAAAGACTGTTGAAGAGAATGTGACAAGTGTTATTGTGGATGATCATTACGATTGGAATGGAGACAGACCGTTAGGCATTCTTTTTGAAAATAGTATTATTTACAGAATGCATGTAAGAGGCTTTACTAAGCATTCGTCATCTAAGGTAAGTAAAAAGGGAACATTTCAGGGTATTATTGAAAAGATACCATATCTGCGTGAATTGGGCATTAATATGATTGAACTAATGCCTGCATATGAATTCCGTGAGGTAAAGAAAAGTCTTAATATACATACATTATCGGATGTGACTCCGGTTAATTATTGGGGATACACAGAGGGTAATTATTTCGCTCCTAAGGCATCCTACGCCGGAAGTGGCTCCAAGGGTGGTCAGATTGAGGAATTTAGAAATATGGTGAAGGAATGTCATAAAAACCATATTGAAGTTGCAATGGAATTCTATTTTCCCCAGGGTATGAACCAGACACTTGTTATTGAGTGCTTTAGATTTTGGGTAAAAGAGTTTCATATTGATGGAATTCACTGTAATGTTGATAATGATATTAAGACAATGCTTAAGAATGATCCGGTTCTTGGAAGAACCAAGCTAATCTGTTATGACTGGAATGTGGAGGAGAATTCCAATTACATGCTTAAGTCGATGTCGTTTAAGAATCTTGGAGAAGCTAATGATGCATTTATGATTGCTGCCAGAAAGTTTCTTAAGAGTGATGAAGGACAGGTTGGCGAGATGTCTTACAGAATCAAGAATAACAGGAGTAACGTTCAGGTTATTAATTATATAGCTAATAATGGAGCATTTTCACTCAATGACCTTGTATCCTTTGAGAGAAAGCATAATGAGGCTAACGGCGAGAATAACAATGATGGAACAGAGTATAACTATAGCTGGAACTGTGGATTTGAGGGTAAGACAAGACGTAAGAAGGTTCTTGAGCTTAGGAGAAAGCAGATAAAGAATATGTGGATTTTTCTAATGCTAAGCCAGGGTACTCCGATGATATATTCAGGGGATGAATTTTTACAGACAACTCAGGGAAATAATAATCCATACTGTCAGGATAATGAAATATCATGGCTTAACTGGAATCTGGCTAAGAAGAATGAGGATTATATTGAATTTTTAAAAGCATTAATCAGGTTTAGAAATTCACATAATATTTTACACAATAAGAATGAAATGAGAATTATGGACTATAAGTCCCTTGGACTTCCAGATATGTCATATCACGGAAGTAAGGCATGGTATCTTGATTATAATCATTTAAACAGACATTTTGGAGTCATGTATTGCGGTAACTATTGCAGGATGGATATGACTAAGGAAGAGGCAAACATATATGTAGCCTATAATATGTATTGGGAAAATATAACCTTTGGACTTCCGGCTCCTGGTAAGAACAAGCAATGGCGGTTGTATATGACTACAGATGAACAGGTTGAGAGCATTGAAACTATCGGTAAGGAGCTTAGTGTTGGTCCAAGATCGGTAATGATTCTTATCAGTGAGGATGTTAAGCCGGTTATGAGAAAATTCAGAGGCAGAGGTAAGAAATGAGTTCATTTACATTGAAATGTATTGCAATGGTTACAATGATAATTGATCATGTTGGTGCAGTTTTTTTTCCAGAAGTGGATATACTGAGAATAATAGGCAGAGTATCTTTTCCGATATTCTGCTTCCTTCTTGTAGAGGGCTTTTTTCACACAAGAAATGTTTATAAATATCTTTTGAGGCTTATTGCCATGGGGATAATATCAGAACCGGCATTTGATAGGCTGTTTCATGGAAGCTTCTTTTATACAAAATCGTCCAATATATTTTTTACACTTTCTATTGGCTTAATACTTATGATAATTTGCAGTAAAATGCCATACATGCTTGAGCGAAGTGCAGCCTTTGCAGCAATTTTACTATCATGCCAGTTTATACATGTGGACTATGGAATGTATGGAGTAGCAATGATTGGTGGATTCTATTTTCTGAAGAAAACAAAAGCTGCAAACGTAGTTTATCAGGGAATGATAAACATTATTCTAATGGGAGGTCTTCAGGCCTATGGGATTATTGGAACAATAGCGACGTTGTTTTACAATCAAAAAGAAGGATGCAAAAAGTTTAAATATGCTTTCTACATCCTTTATCCATTACATTTATATTTATTTTTACTAATAGCTAATCTACACTAACAACAGTGCCGTCATCATTTATTAATGCATTCATATCTTCTGACAGAGAGTTGATTTTGGAAATGAAATCAGCTCTTTTAGTTTCATCTGAAAATGCTATGGAATCTGTTGAAGATATGCAGGGAAGAAGCTTACATGATAAACTGTTGTCTTCTTTTATTTTTATGTTGAGGAGCATTGAGTCTGTTGATTCTTCTGAACCTGTAATTAAGTTACCTAGACTGTAGAATATAGGTGCACCTTTGTAATACTCAATTCCCTGAACTAGTGTTGGGAAACATCCAACAACCATATCAGCGCCTGCGTCAATAAATTGATGGGCAAGGTACTGCTGGTAAATATCTAAATTCTCTGATAACTCATCACCACAGTTCATGTATGCAATTACAATATCACATTCATTGGCGGATTCGGAGATAAGAGAAGTAACAGCATCAGCTTCTCGTGATGAAAACACACCGGCGT
>CAZBKO010000155.1:0-3967 GCA_964492545.1 uncultured Lachnospiraceae bacterium | reverse complement strand
ATACTGTTTCTACACCCCATTATCTATAAGGATTCTCAACATCGAAATTAATTCTTTTTATACAGACATATCTTTTTTAATGAATATCTCTCTTCCTATACCAAATAAAATAAGTGCAATTCCTGCCATCAGCAGATTCGAACTAATCACTCCACTTTTACCTGCGATAATATTGTTATATGGTGTCATTGAAAAAATTGTAAGATACTTGGCTGCTTCAAGCTTTCCACCCATATTCGCCAACATTTTTATGATATAGAAAATCAGCGGAAGTCCAACACCAATCATCATATATAATCTCGTCTCATTTGCCATGCATGCTGCCAAAAAGCAGATACCTGCAATCATAAGCTGAAGCATGAGTGTTGATACATTAAATTCTATATATTTTCCTATATCAAGCTGTCCTGCAAACATAATTTCTGCTGAGACAACACCAATAACCGTAGCTATCACCATAATTACAATTTCCATTATTACTATGGAAATTATCTGAGTGTCAATTAGCTTTCTCCTTGAATGAGGTGTCACGAGAAGGCAGGCAATAGCGCCTGAATCAACATATCTTACAATGTAGGAATTAACAAGCAGCATAGTAAATACCATGGGAATTACAAGCATTATAAATCCGTATAAATATGAATTCATGAATTCAAGAAGTGTACTTCCTGTAGCCATCATTCCAACGGCGGACATCATTCCCGGCATATAATCCTGAAATTTCTCCAGCATGCTTGCCAGCTGTGGGTCATACATATACACAATCATTCCAATATACATTGCGAGGATAAGCGAAAATACAACAACAAATTTTAGTCCGTTCTTTAGATTTCTAATAAACAAAGGCTTAACCATTGATTTCACCTCCATTATCATCTGAATAGTAATGCATAAAAAGTTCCTCCAGCGATTCGGTTTTTACATCAATATCCTTTATATTATATGTAGAAATTTTCTTGACCACATCATCTATATTATCATGCACTTTAACTGTAACAATATTATCTGACACCTTTGCGCCCACTTCCTTTGCAAAGCTGCAAGCCTCATCCTGATTAGTAAATGTAATCTCATAGGTCTTATGCTTTCTCTTCTTGAGGGAAGCAATATCCTCCACAGAAATAATCCTTCCATCCTTTATGATTGCAGCTCTGTCACAGGTCTTCTCAATTTCCTCAAAAATATGTGACGACATAAATATTGTCTTTCCCTTTGATTTTTCCTTTAATATCAGCTCCACAAATCTATTCTGCATAAGTGGGTCCAGACCACTTGTTGGCTCATCAAGAATTATTACATCGGGCTCACCCATAAATGCGCAAATAATGCCAATCTTCTGCTTCATTCCCTTGGACATTTTTCTTATTTTGCCCGAAGGATTCAGCTCAAATATCTCAATCAGTTCCTTTATTCTTGCATCATCCTTAACATTTTTCATCGCTGCCATAAAATTTATCATCTGCATTCCTGTCATATCATCTATAAATGATATTTCACCTGCAAGATATCCAAGCTTCTCCATAATTGCATAACTTTTCTTCCGACAGTCAAGTCCTTCTATGCTGCAGCTTCCACTGTCCGCTGAAATAAATCCAAGAAGATTTCTTATGGTAGTGGTCTTTCCCGCTCCGTTTGGCCCTAGAAATCCAAATACCTCACCTTTATTTACATTGATGGTAACGTCAAATATTCCCTTGCCATTGCCATAATCCTTTGTAAGCTTATTTGTAGCTATCACAATATTTCCCATATATATGCCTTCCAATCCCTCTATGCAAGTCTTTCAAGATCATGCCTGTCAACCATGACAAGGAGAGTGATTCTCTCCTTCATAGGAACATCAGGATCAAGATTAACAAGCATTTCACTGCCTTTTCTAATTGCTATAACATTTATCTTCTCTTTTTTTCTAAGATTCAATTCCTTGAGTGTCTTGCCTACCCACTCCTGCTTTACCGGCACTTCCACAAGTCTGATTCTATCTGAAAGCTCTATGAAATCTATGTAATTGCTTGAAAGCATATTTCTGGCAACACGAATTCCCGATTCTCTCTCCGGCACAATTACCTTATCCGCTCCAACCTTCTCAAGTATTCTGGTATGAATGCTTCCTGATGACTTGGCGATTACGTATGGCACTCCCGCTTCCTTTGATAAAATAGTTCCCATAATGCTGGCATCCAAATTATCTGTTATGGCAACAACAACTCCATCCATATTTGATAATCCAAGGGACTTCATTGTAGCCACATCACATATATCTGCCTTTACAGCATAGGTCACGGTATCAGCCATTTCATTTACTGACTCCTCGTCGTTATCAACCACCATTACCTCGGCTCCAGCCTTCGCCATCTCCTCAGCAATACTCTTTCCAAATTTTCCCAGTCCTAAAACTGCATATGATTTTTTCATAATTATCTCCAATCTGAGCACTATTTTGCAACAGGCGATTGCTCTCCCGCCCTATATTAACCAACTGTTAAATCTTCTTTTGGGAATGTCAATATCTTTCTTGACCCCTGTTTGAAGCTAAATGCTATAACCATCGAGATTGGTCCAATTCTGCCCAAATACATACAGGTTACAATGATAAGCTTTCCAATCATATTAAGCGTAGCCGTGTAATCTCTTGATAACCCCACCGTTGCAAGTGCACTGACAGTTTCATAAGTAATATCAACAAAATCACCTCCACAGAACGTGCACATCATAATTACAGCAAACACAATTACCGTAAAACTAATCATAACAACAGCCATAGCCTTTCTGACAATTCTAAGTGGAATAGTTCGCTTATATGCTGTAACCTCCTCATTGCCCTTGACTGTAGCCCATGATGCAAGAACCAGCACCGCAACCGTAGTCGTCTTAACACCACCTGCCGTACCGATGGACGAGCCACCTATAAACATTAGTACAATACACAGAAATGCCGTTGAGTCATGAAGTCCTTTCTGACTGATTGTGAGGAAGCCTGCCGTTCTTGTTGTAACTGACTGAAACATAGATGCCATAATCTTATCACCAATATGCATGCCTCCAAGTGTATCCGGATTATTTCTCTCCAGCATAAATATGCAAAAGCCTCCGCCCACAACAAGCAAAAGTGTTGTCACAATAACTATTTTTGAATGAAGATTAAGCTTACGAAACATCTCATTTGTCTTAATCTCCTTATTTGTTCTTAACTTAATAACACGAATAACATCCCACCATACAATAAATCCTATTCCTCCGAAAATAATCAGCATCATGGTAACAATGTTGACCATCGGATTAGATACGTAATTGGCAAGGCTGTTATTTCCTATTATATCCATACCGGCATTACAAAATGCCGATATGGCATTAAATACAGAATACCATATACCCTTTGCCCCAAATTCCGGCACAAACACGCACATGTACCCCAGTGCTCCAAGGCCCTCGACAATAAGTGTACCCTTGACCATCTTCTTAAGAAACTTAACTAGTCCGGTCAGTGTGTTCAAATTAAACGCATCCTGCATAAGAAGTCTGTCCCTCAGTGTAACCTTCTTACCTATTATAAGTAACAGGCTGGTTGTAAAACTTACAATACCAAGGCCTCCCAGCTGAATCAACACAAGAATTACAATTTGTCCAAATACACTCCAGTGTGAAAATGTATCCACTACAACAAGTCCCGTCACACACACCGACGTTGTTGACGTAAACAGTGCATCTATTATTGGTGTCGGCTGTCCGTCAGCTGCTGATATTGGCAGCCACAAAAGTATCGTTCCAATACATATTACTGCCAAAAAGCCTATGATTATTATCTGCGTGGTTGACAGTGATTTCTTCTTCTCTATATCTTCTTCCATCATTTACCTCTCCTAACTGTAATTGAATTTCATTCTAGCACATTTAGATATTGTTTTCTACTATAAATAAATTATATTGAAATCTCAGGTGAAAAGTAGTATTATATGTCAATAGGCGC
>CAZBKO010000154.1:0-4070 GCA_964492545.1 uncultured Lachnospiraceae bacterium | reverse complement strand
TGGCACTTTAGTTAGATTTATTTGTTTTCAAAGTGCAATTTACGAAAACTCAAGGTTTTTGCTTATAAAATACACTTTATTTTATTGAAATATATGTTATTAAATGTTATACTATAATAACAATATTTTGGATTTGGAGGCACTAAAATGAGACTTATAACAAGATCGGATTTTGATGGACTTGCTTGTGCGGTATTTTTAAGAGAAGCAGGAATTATTGATTCATATAAGTTTGCACACCCTAAGGATTTACAGGATGGACTTATAGAAGTAACTAAGGACGACTGTCTTGCTAATGTTCCTTTTGTTGAAGGATGTGGCTTATGGTTTGACCACCATTCAAGTGAGCAGGAGAGAAATGCTTATAAGGGTAAGTATGAAGGAGCAAGCATGCTAGCACCTAGTGCTGCACATGTTGTATATGATTATTATGGTGGAAAAGAGAGATTTCCTGGATTTGAAGATTTATTGGCAGCAGTAGATAAGGTGGATTCTGCTAATTTAACCAAGGATGAGATTCTTAATCCAACACCTTGGATATTACTTGGATTTATTATGGATCCCAGAACAGGTCTTGGAAGATTCAGAAACTTCACAATTAGTAATTATCAGTTAATGGAGAAGCTTATCGAGTGGTGTCGTACAATGACAATTGATGAGATTATGAAGCTTGATGATATTAATGAGAGAATAGAACTTTACAATGAACAGACACAGAAGTTTGTTGAGATGGTTAAGGCTCACACAGTTACATATGGTAATACAATAGTAAGTGATTTAAGAGGACTTGATACTATTTATACCGGTAACAGATTCATGATATATAGTTTGTATCCGGAACAGAATCTTTCTGTATGGATTGTATCAGGTAAGGGTGGAGCAGGATGCTCTTGTGCAGTAGGATATAGCGTACTTAACAGAAGCTGTCAGGTTGATGTTGGCTCGATAATGCTTAAGTATGGCGGCGGTGGACACAAGGTAGTTGGTACATGCCAGTTCTCAGATGAAGTTATGGATACTAAGGTTAAGGAATTAATAGATGAGCTTGTTTCCCTTAACTAGTGATATATATTAATTGAAATTTAGTTTGAAATGCTATAAGAATACAGTGAGCTGTAGTCTTATAGCATTATTTAATAGCATTTGCAGGAAATGTATAATGTCAATACACAAATTAGTGAATACGCTGAAGCAATAAGAAGCTTGTGACTGAAAATGTATTCGCTTGCATGAATCAGATCGATAGAGGTGCTATATTTAACAAAGATAGTTATTAGAACTAATAGTACAATGCATGTGGTCGAGATAAGAATAGCAGCGGCTATGTTTTCGCCCCATTTCATAATGATAGGAATTTCTAAATTGATAAACATTATCATTGATGCGGCAATCATAAAAATAATAAATAATGAATTTGAGTTAAGCTTATAGTTATTAACAATGTGATTAATCATGCAGGACAGGCCTGTAATCAGATATCCTGCTAGCAACATGGAATAAGTAATCAGATATTTTTCAAGAATAATATGAGTCCGTGATATAGGTAAAGTATTAATAAATAGATTATGTTTGGAGTCACTTTTGGGAGTGATTGTAAAAGTAGCGCATGAACTGAGTAAACAAGGCATTATGGTGTATAACAAATATACAGTATAGTTGATTTCATTATTTGTAGCCGATGCAGATCCGGCAAGCAGCATTACACAGAAATATATACATATGAAACAACAGATTAGTAAGTTTTTTCTCATTAAGTAAAAATCTTTAATTAGTAATCCTTTTATTACTGAACCTCCTTCTTAATATATGCAAATAATGATAAGTGAATTATTATTGGAATAAATACCAAAAGTATTCCAAATAGGCATGATAATATGTGTAAATTAGAAACATGATGAGCATTCAACCACAATGTAAGGTCTTGCATGTTGTTTTGAATACTTATATGACCTGAAAATACACAAAATATTAAGTAAACAAATGTAGCAGTAAGGACTGATGTAAGACTACTTAATATTTCGTTGCCGGTATATATCATAATAGGCATCTGAATTAGGAGAAATAGAACAATAATTTCAAATGCAATAGCAAGTTGTGACAATAAAGCTGTATTGAAAGATTTTGTTGTAGCAAATAATGTGAGTATAGATACTACAAATCCACTGAAAGTAAATATCAGAGAACTGAATAACTTAGAAAGTATTAGTTGCTTTCCTGAAATTGGTAAGGTTTTGTAAAATATATTGTAATACTTTTTTGAGTTATCAATTTTGAAACTAGTCAAGTTAAATTCTTAAATCATTATAAGTGGAAGTATGCTTATGAGTAAAACTGTATTGTTTTCATATGACTGTTCATTTAAGAGATATTTGACATACATAAACATTAAAACAGTACCGGCACAAATAGCATAATAAACCAAGTAATTAGTTCTTGATATATACAAGTCTTTTTTTATTAATCCAATCATTTTTCATGCTCCTTTTTTACATAAAAATATAGTATATCATCAAGAGAGGCGGTATCAAATACAAGATCGGTATATGTGTGGGCTAATTCAGGTACACATTTGATTAATGCTTCACAACCATAGGAATTCTTTCTTGAGCTAATAATTAAGCTTGATGGAAGTTCATTTAATTCTTCGATGCTGCCTTTTACAAGCACATGACTTTCAGATATAGTGTATTTTTCATCACTAAGAATAATCTTTCCATTGTCGATAAATGTAATATAGTCAGCGATTCGTTCCAAATCACTTGTAATATGAGATGACATAAGGATAGAATGAGTCTCATCTTCCATAAAATCCATGAGAATGTCTAAAAATTCATTTCTTGCAATTGGGTCGAGCCCTGCAGTTGCTTCATCAAGTAGTAGGAGAGAAGCGTTATGAGAGAGTGCTACTGCAAGCTGAACTTTCATTTGCATCCCTCTTGAGAATTTTTTTAGAATAAGTTTGGAAGGGAGTGCAAAGGAATCTAAGTATTTGTTGAAAGTGCTGGAATCCCAATTCTTAAATATATTCTTCATGATTGAATCAATCATTTTACAATTTAAGGTGTCAGGAATAGAAAGCTCATCAAATACAACTCCAATATCTTCGTGCATCTTAATATCTTTAACATCGTGTCCAAGTATTTCTATCTTCCCATAATCAGGTGAAATGATATTTAGGAGAGACTTAATAGTTGTAGTTTTGCCGGCTCCATTCTTTCCAATGAATCCCATAACAGTCCCGGTTGGAAGAGTAAGGTTAATATTATCTAAACTAAAATTATTGTATTTCTTTGAAACATTTTCCATATAAATTGCATTCTTAGTAGTTTCCATATTGGTCTCCAGTCCATAATACATTAGTGATTTCTATTAGTTCTTCATGTGACAGCCCAGTCTGTTTGGCTTTTTCTATTGCGTGGCTTATATCGGCTTCAATTTGTCTCAGATTTTCTTCTCTTAATAAATCAAGATTCTTATGACAAACAAAGCTTCCTCGCCCTGTAAATGATTCGATGAATCCATCATTTTCTAATTCTTCATAGGCACGTTTAGTGGTAATAACACTGACTCGTAGTTCTGATGCAAGTGTTCTCATGGATGGAAGAGATGCCCCCTCTAATAAGATATCCTGCATTATTAATGACTTTATTTGGACTGCAATCTGCTCATATATGGGTGTGCTTGAAGAATTGCTGATAATTATTTTCATTGTAAATCCTTTCTGAAAAAAAGAACATATTGTATATATACAATATACACATTTGAAAATAAAATGTCAATAAAATAAAAAAAAATAAAAAAGTGCTTGCATTATTTTGAAATCTTCGATATAATGCCATAGTACGCATCAGATATGGCTCGTTGGTCAAGCGGTTAAGACGTCGCCCTCTCACGGCGAAAACAGGGGTTCGATTCCCCTACGAGCTGCTAGTTAAGAAGACTTTATAGTCTTCTTTTTTTGTTGTTAGGAAATTACATTTCCTTTATAATAAACACTCCAGGGTGGCTGGTGATTCGTTACAGTTCAGCCTTCGGCTGAACTAACGGCCAATGCACCGGCTAAAAGATAG
>CAZBKO010000153.1:0-4105 GCA_964492545.1 uncultured Lachnospiraceae bacterium | reverse complement strand
TAGCTAATTTCTATGTGCGAAGTTTGAGTTAATGATAATAACATGAAGGAAATTAAGCTGAAAGAAGAGAAGGAAAAACAGCTATTAGAGCTTATTGTCAACTCGATACAGAACGTGAGCACGAATGTTGATACTATGAGTGGCGAGGCGAAAGAGGTTGGAATTAAGTCAGATGCATCTAGAAGAAGTATTGAAGAAATAGCAAATGGCACCGTTGAAACAGCAGAAAGTATACAAAAACAGATGGAAATGACAAGTAACATACATACGCTGATTGAGAATGTTACTATTTTATCAGAAGAAGTTAAGAAGGAATGCGAGAATTCCAACAACAATATTGAGAATGGCTTTGAGAGCATGGGCATACTTAACGACAATGCCAATGAACTTAAGAACAGCAATGAAACAGTTAATAAGTCAATGGAAAATCTTTCTGACAAGGCAAAGGCAGTTGAGGCTATAGTTAAGATGATAGAGGGAATAACAACGCAGACTAATCTTCTTTCTTTGAACGCATCAATAGAAGCCGCAAGAGCAGGAGAATCCGGAAGAGGCTTTGCTGTGGTTGCCAACGAAATTAGAGAGCTTGCTGAGCAGACTAAGCATGCAACTGAACAGATTCAGAATATAATCATTGACCTTGTTAATGAAACAAATAACACCGGCGAATCAGTTTTGAATATGACAGAGATAAGCAATAAGCAGATTACACAGATTGAGGATGTCAATGATAAGTTTGCAACTCTCAAGAAGAGTATAGCAGCACTTACTGAGAAGATAGATAAGCAGACAGAATCAATGATGCAGATATATGATGCTAATGCAAAGGTTAGCAATAGCATAGAAGGAATATCAGCGTTTAGTGAAGAACTCATGGCTACAACTGAATCGACAAAAACCCAGACGGAAGAAAGCTATGAGGCAACTGTAAGAATCAACAAGGTAATTGACGATATTACAGCAGAGATGGATATACTAAGAGAACATATAGAATAATTTATTTCAGTAAGCTTCTTAATTTGAGATGATAAGCTCCGGCGGTCGAACAGGCTGCCGGAGATATTAATTAAAAAAATGTTGACGAGAATGTAACAAGTATGTTATATTATATGGGCGATGGAAGAAGTCTTTTTTTTTTGCTTTAATTTAAGTTATAGCAAAATATGAAAAAAGCGTAATACGAAAAACTGGAGGTGGAAGTTGTGCGCGTTAAGATAACATTGGCATGTACAGAGTGTAAGCAACGTAACTACAATATGACCAAAGAGAAGAGAAACCATCCTGATAGAATGGAAACTAAGAAATATTGTAAGTTCTGTAAGGCTCACACATTACACAAAGAAACTAAGTAGTCTTATCATTACGGAAAAGAGGTAACTATGGGAGAAGCTAAGAAAAGCTATTTCAATGGCCTTAAGGCTGAATTCAAGAAGATCATCTGGCCTGGTAAGGAATCTGTTGCAAAACAGACAGTAGCAGTAGTTCTCATTACCGTATTCCTTGGTGCATTAATTAAGGTGTTGGATTTAGCAATTCAGTACGGAATTAATTTTATAGCATAATTAGGGAAAGGTGAGAATATGTCAGAGGCTAATTGGTACGTAGTTCATACTTATTCTGGATATGAGAATAAGGTTAAGGCTAACATTGAGAAAACAATTGAAAACAGAAAGCTTCAAGACCAGATTTTAGAGGTTACTGTTCCGATGCAGGACGTGGTTGAGATGAAGAATGGAGTTAAGAAACAGGTTTCTAAGAAACTGTTTCCAGGTTATGTTCTTCTCAATATGATAATGAATGATGACACATGGTATGTTGTAAGAAACACACGTGGTGTTACAGGATTTGTCGGACCAGGATCTAAGCCGGTGCCTTTAACTGAGGCAGAAATGAGACCACTTGGAATCAAAGTCGACGAAGTAGTTGTAGATTTCGATTTGGGAGACACAGTTACAGTAACGAACGGTGTATGGGAAAATACAGTGGGCGTTATCAAGAACATCAACCATGGAAAACAAATCGTAACTATCAACGTAGACATGTTTGGTCGTGAAACACCAGTAGAAATAAGTTTCACAGATGTTAAGAAGATGTAATAATGTCTGTTAGTACAGACAGTGGGAGGGATTCCCGATAATACCACATTTAGGAGGTGCCTATTATGGCAAAAAAAGTAGAAGGATATATTAAATTACAGATCGCAGCCGGAAAAGCTACACCAGCACCACCAGTTGGACCAGCACTTGGACAGCATGGTGTTAATATCGTAGCATTTACAAAGGAATTCAATGCTAGAACAGCAGATCAGGATGGAATGATTATCCCTGTTGTAATCACAGTATTTGCTGATAAGAGTTTCAGTTTTGTAACAAAAACTCCACCAGCAGCAGTATTATTAAAGAAAGCTTGTAAGATTCAGTCAGGATCAGGCGTTCCTAATAAGACAAAGGTTGCTTCTATTACTAAGGCAGAATTACAGAAGATTGCAGAACTTAAGATGCCAGATTTAAATGCAGCATCTGTTGAAGCAGCTATGAGCATGATAGCTGGTACAGCAAGAAGCATGGGAATCACAGTAGTAGATTAATTTTATTAAATCAAAGATTAGAAACAGTGGGAGGAGTCTTCCGCTAATACCACTAGGAGGTTTTTAAATGAAACGAGGAAAGAAATACGTAGAAGCAGCTAAGTCAATTGACCGCGCTACTTTATATGATGCAGCAGATGCTGTAGCATTAGTAAAGAAAACAGCAGTTGCAAAATTTGATGAGACTATTGAAGCTCATATCAGAACAGGTTGTGACGGACGTCACGCTGAACAGCAGATTCGTGGAGCAGTTGTATTACCACACGGAACTGGTAAAAAAGTTAGAGTATTAGTATTCGCTAAGGGCGATAAGGTAGCTGAAGCAGAAGCAGCAGGCGCTGAATTCGTTGGTGGAGAAGAACTTATACCTAAGATCCAGAATGATAACTGGTTTGATTTCGACGTAGTTGTTGCTACACCAGATATGATGGGTGTTGTTGGTCGTTTAGGACGTGTACTCGGACCTAAAGGATTAATGCCAAATCCTAAGGCTGGAACAGTAACAATGGATGTAACTAAAGCAGTTGCAGATATCAAAGCAGGTAAGATTGAATACAGACTTGATAAGACTAACATTATCCATGTGCCAATTGGAAAAGCTTCATTTACTGAAGAACAGTTAGCGGACAACTTCCAGACGCTTATCGATGCAATCAACAAAGCTAAACCTTCAACATTAAAGGGACAGTACATGAAGAGTGTAACTCTTACATCTACAATGGGACCTGGCGTTAAGTTAAATGTTGGTAAATTAGCTAACTAATAAAAATTGGTTGACATCCCATATATATTGTGCTAGAATGCACATTGTGTTAAAAAGTACGAAAGTACATTATGCCGAAGACAGTAGGTGCCGGACAGCGTAAGCTGATGGCGTAAATTATCAATGCCTACCGAGGAATTTAAGATATATTTATTATATGACTTAATAAGCCTCTCATGTCTTCATGGGAGGCTTTCGGCATGTATATGATTCTTTTTGAATCATAATCATAACAAGGAGGCAAGAATCATGGCAAAAGTAGAACTTAAGAAACCAGTGGTTGATGAGATTTCAGAATTGCTTAATGGTGCTAAGGCAGCAGTAGTAGTTGATTACCGTGGACTTACTGTAGAACAGGATACTAATCTTCGTAAACAGTTAAGAGAAGCTGGTGTTGTATACAAGGTATACAAGAACACAATGATCAATTTCGCTGTTAAAGGTACAGAATTTGAAGAATTAAGCAAGCATTTAGAAGGACCAACAGCTATCGCAGTTTCAAAAGAAGATGCAACTGCTCCAGCAAGAATCTTATTCGATTTCGCTAAGACAGCAGAAGCTCTTGAACTTAAAGCTGGTGTTGTAGATGGAACATATTATGATCAGGACGGTATCAAGGTTATCGCTACTATCCCTTCAAAAGAAGTTCTTATTTCCAAATTCCTTGGAAGTATTCAGTCACCTATTACCAACTTTGCTCGTGTTATTAAGCAGATCGCTGAAAAACAGGAAGAAGTTGCATAATTATTATTAAT
>CAZBKO010000152.1:2331-4219 GCA_964492545.1 uncultured Lachnospiraceae bacterium | reverse complement strand
CATAACGAATGTGATTAAATTAAGGGACTGTGGATAAAACTACGGAAACTCAAGAGATATTTTTATTGTTAAAATTGTCAAATTGTGCTAAGATAGATTAGATATAGTTTAAAAGGAGGAAATTAACATGTCTGAAAATGTATTCGACATATTAGTTGAACGTGGATATATCAAGCAGATGACCCACGAAAAAGAAATAAGAGAATTATTAGGTAACGAGAAGATTACTTTTTATATAGGATTTGATCCTACAGGCGATAGTCTACATGTTGGACATTTTATTGCTATGATGTTTATGAGATATATGCAGAAATCAGGTCATAGACCGATTGCACTTATCGGTGGTGGAACTGCCATGGTTGGAGATCCAAGCGGTAAGAATGATATGCGTAGGATGATGACAAAAGAACAGATACAGCATAATGTTGACTGTATTAAGAAACAGATGGAAAGATTTATAGATTTTTCAGATGATAAGGCATTGCTTGTTAATAATGCGGATTGGCTGTTGGATCTTAATTACGTAGATTTCTTACGTGAGGTTGGAGTCCATTTTTCAGTTAATAAGATGCTCACAGCTGAATGTTTTAAACAGAGAATGGAGAAAGGTCTTACTTTCCTTGAATTTAATTATATGTTAATGCAGGGCTATGATTTCTATGTACTTAATAAGAAATATGGCTGTAAGATGGAGCTTGGTGGAGATGACCAATGGTCTAATATGATAGCAGGTCTTGAGCTTGTTCGTAAGAAAGAGCAGAGTGAAGTATATGCTATGACATGTACACTTCTCACTAACAGTCAGGGTCAGAAGATGGGTAAAACTGTCGGTGGAGCATTATGGCTGGATCCAGAGAAGACATCACCATATGATTTTTATCAGTACTGGAGAAATGTTGATGACGCAGATGTTGAAAAATGCTTAAGTCTTCTTACATTTTTACCTATGGACGAAGTTAGAAGATTAGGTTCACTTGAGGGTTCTGAAATCAATTCTGCTAAGGAAATGTTAGCCTACGAAATCACAAAGATTGTTCATGGTGATGAGGAAGCAACTAAGGCGCAGGAAGCAGCCAGAGCTGTATTTAATAATGGTGGAAAGAGTTCTAATATGCCAACAACTGAGTTTGACAAGGTAGAACTTGATGAAGGTATAGATTTGATAACCTTATTAGTAACAACAGGATTAGCATCAACACGTTCAGAGGGCAGACGTCTTATAACACAGGGCGGTGTAACAGTTAATGATGTTAAGATAACAGAATTTGATAAGAAGTTCACATCGGCGGATATGGATGCTGATGGAGCACTTGTGATAAAAAAAGGTAAAAAAGGATTTCATCAAATTAAAATTAAGGAGTGATTAAAATGAATACATTTTTTGGAGCACTTGGATTTTATACAGTTAAGTTTATTTTTATCGCAGCTGTGGCTATAGCGGGAATATTTGTTGGCGCAGCATTAAGAAAGAAAAAGGATCAGAAGGATGCACAAATTGCAGCTTCTGAGTCAAATAGCAGCAATCAGGAGGATTAACATCGTGACTAAGTACGGAGTAAACGAATTAAGAAAAATGTTTTTGGAATTCTTTGAGAGCAAGGGTCATCTTAAGATGAACAGCTTTTCACTTGTTCCACATAATGATAATAGCTTGTTATTAATCAATTCAGGTATGGCACCACTTAAACCATACTTTACAGGACAGGAAATACCACCAAGAAAACGTGTTACAACATGCCAGAAATGTATTAGAACAGGTGATATAGAGAATATAGGTAAGACAGCAAGACATGGTACATTCTTTGAGATGCTTGGTAATTTCTCATTTGGAGATTACTTTAAGACAGAAGCAATTCATTGGTCTTGGGAATTCTTAACAGAAGTTGTT
>CAZBKO010000152.1:0-2289 GCA_964492545.1 uncultured Lachnospiraceae bacterium | reverse complement strand
GCTGGTCCTTGTGGTCCATGTTCAGAAATATATTATGACAGAGGTGAGAAATACGGTTGTGGTGAACCGGGATGTACTGTTGGCTGTGAATGCGACAGATACATGGAGATTTGGAACAACGTATTTACTCAGTTTGACAATGATGGTAATGGCAATTATGAAGAATTACAGCAGAAGAACATTGATACAGGAATGGGTCTTGAAAGACTTGCAAGTGTTGTACAGGATGTAGATTCAATATTTGATGTTGATACTATTTATGCACTTCGTAACAAGGTTTGTGAATTCGCAAATGTACAGTATCAGACTGATGCTGCAAAGGATGTTTCCATAAGAATCATAACAGACCATATTCGTTCATCTACATTTATGATTTCTGATGGTATTATGCCATCCAATGAGGGACGTGGATATGTTCTTAGAAGACTTATAAGAAGAGCAGCAAGACATGGCAGAATTTTAGGTATTAATGGCATGTTCTTATCTAAACTTAGCGAGACTGTAATTGAAGGCTCTAAGGATGGATATCCGGAACTTGAAGAGAAGAAAGCAATGATTTTCAAGGTTCTTACAGAGGAAGAGAATAAGTTTAATAAGACAATTGATCAGGGTCTTTCAATACTTGCAGATATGGAAGCACAAATGAAGTCAGAAGGAAGTAATACTTTATCAGGAGATAATGCATTTAAGCTTTATGACACATATGGATTCCCACTTGATCTTACAAAGGAAATTCTTGAAGAAAAAGGTCTTTTAATAGATGAAGATGGATTCAAGAGTGCTATGGAAGAGCAGAAGAAGAAAGCCAGAGAATCAAGAAAAAAGACTAACTACATGGGAGCAGATGTTACAGTATATGAATCAATTGATGCATCTGTAACTAGTAAGTTTGTAGGATATGATAAGACACAGTATGATTCAAAGATTTCTGTTCTCACAACAGATACAGAGATTACTGAAGCACTTGCTGATGGAGATAATGGAACAATAATAGTTGATGAAACTCCTTTTTATGCTACAATGGGTGGTCAGGAAGGCGATAAAGGTATCATTTGCACAGAAACAGCAGAATTTGTTGTTGAGGATACAATCAAGTTACTTGGTGGCAAAATCGGACATGTTGGACATATGGTTAAAGGTATGCTAACAACTGGAGATACTGTTACATTGAAGGTTAGTGATGAAGGCAGAAATGATACATGTAAGAATCATAGTGCTACTCATTTACTTCAGAAAGCTCTCAGAACAGTTCTTGGAACACATGTTGAACAGCAGGGTTCTCTTGTAACACCAGATAGATTAAGATTTGACTTTACACATTTCCAGGCATTAACAGCTGAAGAAATTGCAGAAGTTGAGACAATAGTTAATGAGCATATTGCTGCAGCACTCCCTGTAGTAACTAAAGAAATGACACTTGAAGAAGCTAAGAAGACAGGAGCTATGGCATTATTTAGTGAAAAATACGGTGAGACAGTTCGCGTTGTAAATATGGGAGATTATTCAATCGAATTATGTGGTGGTACACATGTATCTAATACAAGCACAATTGCATTATTCAAGATAGTATCTGAGGCAGGTGTTGCTGCAGGTGTTAGAAGAATCGAAGCACTTACAGGAAATGGTGTACTTGCATATTACAGAGATTTAGAGAAAACTCTTCACGAAGCAGCAAAAGCAGCTAAGAGTGATGTTACAGGACTTGTTCATAAGATTAATTCTCTTCATGATGAAATCAAAACTCTTTCAAGTGAAAATGAGAAGCTTAAGAGCAAATTAGCAAGCGATTCATTAGGTGATGTTATGAATCGGGTTAAAGAAGTTAATGGATTTAAGGTTCTTGCAACTAGCGTTGACGGAGTAGATATGAATGGGCTTCGTACACTTGGAGATAATCTTAAAGATAAGATTGGAAGCGGAATAGTTGTATTAGCTTCTGCATTAGATTCAAAGGTAAGTCTTCTTGCAATGGCTACAGATGATGCAGTAAAAGCAGGAGCACATGCAGGAAATCTTATTAAAGCAATCGCACCAACAGTAGGTGGCGGCGGTGGTGGACGTCCTAATATGGCTCAGGCCGGCGGAAAGAATCCGGAAGGCATAAATGATGCTTTATCACTTGCTATGGAAGAAATTTCAAAACAAATATAAAAAAGTAGTTGACGAATAAAAATATTATGCTATAATATTTCTAGTGCAATAAAATACCCAAACAGTTGTTATCTGCACAATACACAACTGGAGGGAGGTAAGGTGTGAGACTATGTCAAATGTAATCGTTAAAGAAAA
>CAZBKO010000151.1:0-4234 GCA_964492545.1 uncultured Lachnospiraceae bacterium | reverse complement strand
GATTGAAGAAACCACATCTGATTTCGATAGAGAAAAATTACAGGAAAGACTTGCTAAGCTTGCAGGTGGCGTTGCGGTAATACGTGTTGGTGCTGCAACAGAAACTGAGATGAAGGAAGGAAAGCTTCGTATGGAGGATGCTCTTAATGCAACTAGAGCGGCTGTTGAAGAAGGTATTATCTCAGGTGGTGGTTCTGCATATATTCATGCTTCTAAGGAAGTCACAAAGCTTGTAACAGAACTTGAAGGTGATGAGAAGACAGGTGCTCAGATTATTCTTAAGGCATTAGAGGCACCATTATTTACAATTGCAGCTAACGCAGGACTTGAGGGTTCAGTAATTGTTAACAAAGTAAGAGAGCAGGAACCGGGAAATGGTTTTGATGCTTTAAATGAAAAATACGTAGATATGGTAGCAGCAGGAATACTTGATCCGGCAAAGGTTACAAGAAGTGCTCTTCAGAATGCAACTAGTGTTGCTTCTACATTACTTACAACCGAATCAGTTGTAGCTTCCATAAAAGAAGATGTACCACCAATGCCAGCAGGCGGTGGAATGGGAATGATGTAATAATGTAATAATATACGAAGGTTTGGAGTTTGGATTCAGACTCCAAGCCTTTATTATTTATTAAGAAATAATAGAGGAATATGAGAATGAATGTTAAGAACCTGATTGAAAAGATACGAAGTAGTAAAAAAAATAAAGGTAATTATAAGAGTGTAAGCTTTTGGATAGGAATACTGTTGATAGTTGCCGGATGCATGTTTATATTTGGAGCAGCATGGATATTTTATGAATTTGGTCCGGTATCTATGGAAAGTGTCATTTTCCAGTTAAATGCGCCAATGGTAGGCACTAGTAATGACTACTATTTTAGATTTATATTAAGAGTAATTGTGCCGGCAGTTATTATTGGATTAATTATAGCCGCTTTATATGTTAACAGAGCTGGAAGAAAAGGTGTTGTAGCTACTGGAATTATTTTTCTGATTACCGGAATTGGATATTTTTCCTGGGAAATGAATATTGGAACATATATTGTTCATCAATTTACTTCCACAAAAATATATGATGAATATTATGTTGACCCCAAGAAAACGGAAATAACATTTCCGGAGAAAAAGAGAAATCTTATTTACATATACATGGAATCAATGGAAGATACTTACAAGCTTAAAGAGAATGGTGGTGCAATGGATGAGAATCTTATTCCACGATTAACCGAGCTTGAAGGAATGCATATTGGATTTGCAAATGATAAGGGAGAACAGATGCATATTCTCCCGAACTGTAACTGGACCATAGCTGCCATGACTGCACAGACATGTGGTGTACCACTTTCAATACCATTTGGGCAGAACTCATATTCAAGGTGTGAAACATTCCTGCCGGGAATATGTAACCTTGGAGATATTCTTGAAGAAAATGGTTATAAGCAGGAGCTGCTTATAGGAACGGAAAAAGAATTTGCGGGAACTGACCATATGTTTACGCAGCATGGAAATTATGAAATAATGGATTACAACAAAATTATCGAGAGTAAATATGTTCCTGAGGACTACTATAAGTGGTGGGGAATCGAAGATAAGACATTGTATGAAATAGCAAAAGAAGAGCTGACAAAAATAAGTCAAAGTGGACAGCCTTTTAATTTCACCATGGCTACAATGGATACGCATGCCAAAAACGGATATTATTGTAAGCTTTGCAAATCATTGTATTCCACAAAATATGGAAATGTTATTGCATGTGCTGACAATCAGATATGCGATTTTGTGGACTGGATTCAGCAGCAGCCCTTCTATGAAAATACAACAATCATTATAGTGGGAGATCACTGTAGTATGAATGATGAGTTCTTTGATAATATTTCAGGTAATTATACAAGAACAGCTCTCAACCTCATAATTAATCCGGATGTTATAGGAGAAGTTGATCAAAATAGAAACTATTCTTCCCTTGATATGTTTCCAACAACTCTCGCGTCGTTGGGGGTAGAGATAAAGGGAGACCGTCTTGGACTTGGAGTTAATCTGTTTTCGGAGGAAGAAACACTTTTGGACAAGCTTGGAACCTCATATTTGTCAGATGAAATACTAAAAAAGAGCAAGTTCTACAAAAAGTTTTTATATTAACGAAAATATTATTGACAAACGCAAATCTAAGTGCTATCTTATTTTTAGAAAGCAATTAGCACTCTTATCAAGTGAGTGCTAACAGTTAATAATAACATATTAGGTATTGAGAAGAGAGGTGCCTATGGAATTAGATGAGAGAAAATTTAAAATCCTTCAGGCAATAATTAAGAATTATCTTGAAACAGGAGAGCCGGTTGGATCGAGAACAATTTCAAAATATACAGACCTTAATCTCAGCTCAGCAACAATTAGAAATGAAATGTCTGATTTGGAGGAACTTGGTTATATTTTACAGCCCCATACATCGGCAGGACGTATTCCGTCAGATAAGGGATACAGGCTATATGTAGACAGAATGATGAGCGAGCGCGAGAATGAAATTAGCAATAAGGAAAAGGAAGTAATAGAGCTAAAGGAATTTCTTAATGAGAAGGTTGAAAAGGTTGAGGAATTGTTGCAGGACACTGCGAAGCTTCTTGCAAATAATACTAATTATACCACAATGGTATCAACACCTAAGTATGCCAAGAGACTTAAGTTTATTCAGCTTTCACAGGTTGAGAATGATAAGCTGCTGTGTGTAGTTGTTCTTCAGGGAAATATTATTAAGAATAAGATAATCGATCTTGCAGAGAATATAGACAGTGAGACGATACTTAAGCTTAACATACTGTTTAACAGCACACTCAATGGACTTACGTTAGAAGAAATCAATCTGGCACTTATATCGAGAATGACAAGTCAGGCAGGGGAACAGATGAATCTTGTGAAGATTATTCTGGATGTAATTGCCCAGGCTATAGGAAATGAAGAGGATCTTAAGATATATACAAGCGGAACAACTAATATTTTTAAGTATCCTGAACTAAGCGACAGCACTAAAGCAAGCGAGCTTATATGTACCCTTGAGGAGAAGAAGCTTCTCACGAATCTGTTGACTGACAGCCATGCAGAGGAAAACAGAGGGATTCAGATATATATAGGAGATGAGACACCGGTTCAGACAATGAAGGACTGCAGCGTCGTTACAGCAACCTATGAATTGGAGGATGGTGTAACAGGAACAATCGGTATCATCGGACCAAAGAGAATGGATTACGAAAAGGTAGTCGAGAATCTCAAGACGGTCAAAGAACAATTAGACACAGTATTTAAGAAAACATAGAAAGGCGGCGTGATATAGTGGAAGAGAATATCAATGAAGAAAATATAGAAGAATCTGTTCAGACAGAGAACGTGGAAGAAACCACAGAAGAAACTCTAAATGAATCAGACACAGAAGAAACAACAGAAATGCCTACAGAAGATGAAGCAAATACTAAGAAAGAGAAAAAAGGCATTTTCAAGAAGGAAAAGAAAGACAAGAAGGACCAGCTTATTGATGAGCTTACAGATAAATATAAAAGAACATTTGCAGAGTTTGATAATTTCCGTAAACGTTCTGAAAAAGAAAAATCAGCAATGTATGAGATTGGTGCGAAGGATATAGTAGAGAAGATACTTCCTATTGTAGATAATTTTGAAAGAGGCTTCGCAACAGTAACAGAAGATGATTTGAGCAATCCATTTGTAGATGGAATGGATAAAGTTTATAAGCAGCTTATCAAGGCCCTTGAAGATGCCGGAGTTAAGCCAATTGATGCAGTTGGCTGTGAATTCAATCCTGATTATCACAACGCGGTAATGCATGTTGAGGATGAGAATTTTGGAGAGAATATTATAGCTGAGGAATTCCAAAAGGGATATACCTACAGAGACACAGTAGTAAGATACAGCATGGTAAAAGTAGCTAATTAGAATAATCACATTTTATTATTTAGGAGGACATAAATTATGAGTAAAATTATTGGTATCGATTTAGGAACAACTAATTCATGTGTAGCTGTTATGGAAGGTGGAAAACCAACCGTTATAGCTAATACAGAAGGTGTAAGAACAACACCATCAGTAGTAGCATTTACAAAGACAGGTGAAAGACTTGTTGGTGAACCTGCAAAACGTCAGGCAGTTACTAATGCTGAGAAGACAATCTCATCTATTAAGAGACATATGGGTACAGATTACAAAGTATCAATTGATGACAAGAAATATT
>CAZBKO010000150.1:264-4234 GCA_964492545.1 uncultured Lachnospiraceae bacterium | reverse complement strand
TATATCATTTTGAAAAACAAAAAATAATTGCCAACGATTACTTGACACAAACAAATCAAAGGTCAATGTGGAATAAAAATAAACATTATGGTATACTATTTGTGGAGGTGATGTGTATGTCTACACCACATAATCAGGCAGAGCCTGGACAAATTGCAGCTACAGTTTTAATGCCGGGAGACCCTCTCAGGGCTAAGTTTATTGCAGAGACGTTTTTAGATAATCCGGTACAATTTAATAATGTTAGAAATATGTTTGGATATACAGGAACATATAATGGCAGACCGGTATCGGTAATGGGATCAGGAATGGGAATGCCGTCTATAGGGATTTATTCATATGAACTATATTCACAATATGGTGTTGAGAACATAATCAGAATTGGTTCGGCAGGGTCATACTGTGAAGAAGCCAAGGTATATGATGTAGTACTCGTCACAGAAGCATATTCTGAGTCTAATTTTGCAAGAGTACAAAGCGGATATGATAAGGATAAAACTTATCCATCAGATACTTTGAATGAACAGCTGAGAGAAGCAGCAAATGAGCTTGATATTCCGTTGATAGAAGGATGTATACACTCATCAGATGTATTTTATCAGGAGGATAAATCACCTTATTATAAGACACTTCATGATGAAAAAGGATGCGTAGCGGTGGAGATGGAGAGCTTTGCACTATTCCATAATGCTTCGGTACTTGGTAAGAGAGCAGCATGTATTCTTACAATATCTGATTCATTTGTATCAGACGATATAACAACAGCAGAGGAAAGACAGAATTCATTTACAAATATGATAAAAATTGCACTTAATGCAGCAACAAAATAAAGGAAATGGAAAAAGTCCGCAGAATATATATTATGTAGGGCTTTTTTCATTTGAAAAGTAAAGGAGTTTTGTTTGTTGCTAATAAGAGAAGAATTAGAAAAGCATGAAGAAGAATATTTAAGTCCATTTGCATCCAAGAGTAATAATAGCCTTGGACGTGATAAGGATGAACAGCCTTGTGATATAAGAACCTGCTATCAGCGAGATAGAGACAGAATTATACACTGCAAGGCTTTTAGGCGACTTAAGCACAAGACACAGGTATTTCTTGCTCCGGCAGGAGATCACTACAGAACCAGACTTACACATACACTTGAGGTATCACAGATAGCAAGAACAATTGCCAAGGCTCTGAGAATGAATGAAGATTTGACAGAAGCAATAGCACTTGGCCATGATCTTGGTCATACACCATTTGGACATGCAGGTGAGGCAGCACTTAATAGCGTATGCAATGAAGGATTTTCACATTTTGAGCAGAGCATAAGAGTTGTTGAACTTCTTGAGAAGAAGGGGGAAGGACTTAATCTGACAAAGGAAGTAAGGGACGGAATTGTTAATCACAGAACCAGCGGACATCCGTCAACTATGGAAGGCAAGATTGTTAGATTATCTGATAAGATTGCATATATTAACCATGATATTGATGATGCTATCAGGGCAAGGATTCTCATAGAGGAGGATATACCTGAAGAATATGCAAGGGTGTTGGGGCATTCCAAGAAGGAAAGACTTAACACTATGATACGTGATGTTGTGGGAAGCAGTATGAATCAACCTGATATTTTAATGAATGATACAACATTTGAGGCTATGCAGGGACTTAGAGGATTTATGTTTGAACACGTATATTCCAATCCGGTTGCTAAGGGACAGGAATTTAAGGCAAAGAATATGCTAAGATCACTGTATGAGTATTATTTAGAACACATAGATGAATTACCGGAGGAGTATAGATATATAATTAGTAATAAGAATCAGAAGGCAGAGAGAGTTGTGTGCGACTATATTGCCGGAATGAGCGACCAGTATTCAGTTGCGAAGTTCGAGGAATTATTTGTACCTTCTTTCTGGAAAATGTAACATGAAAGGCTAGAACATAACAATGTTTTATTCAGATGAGATAATAGAAGATATTCAAAATAAAAATGATATTGTTGATATTGTTTCAGGATATGTGAAGCTTCAAAAGCGAGGTGGAACATATTTTGGATTATGTCCATTTCATAACGAGAAATCACCATCATTTTCGGTGTCACCTAACAAGCAGATGTTTTACTGCTTTGGATGTGGTGTTGGAGGAAGTGTGTACACATTCCTTATGAAATATGAGAATGCTACATTTCAGGAAGCAATCAAGATGCTTGCTGACAGAGCGGGGGTGGAGCTTCCACAGATAGAGATGTCTGAGTCAGATAAGAGAAAAAGAGATTTAAAGAATACCCTGTTAGAAATAAATAAGGTGGCTGCAAGATATTATTTTTACCAGCTAAAGGGTGAAAAAGGTCAGATAGGACGAGATTATTTCGATAGAAGGCAGCTGTCAGAAGATACAATTGTAAGATTTGGACTCGGATATTCAGGAAAGTACCCGGATGGGCTTTACCAGTATTTGAAGAAGGAGGGCTATAGAGATGACGTTCTAAAAGAAAGTGGTCTGTTCTCATATAGTGAGAGAAAGGTCTATGATAAGTTTTTCAATAGAGTAATGTTTCCAATTATGGATATCAACAGTAAGGTAATTGGATTTGGAGGACGAGTTATGGGTGAGGGCGAGCCCAAATATCTTAATTCGCCCGAAACGAAGATTTTTGACAAGAGCCGTAATCTTTATGGGCTTAATCTTGCAAGAAGCTCTAGAAAGCCAAATATGATTATCTGCGAGGGCTATATGGATGTTATTGCACTGCATCAGGCAGGATTTAATAACGCAGTTGCATCGTTGGGAACAGCATTTACATCAGGACAGGCATCACTCCTTAAACGATATACAAAAGAAATATTGTTGACCTATGATAGTGATGGTGCCGGTGTCAAAGCAGCTCTCAGAGCGATACCAATGTTGAAATCTGTGGGAATGACAATAAGAGTTATCAATATGCGTCCATATAAAGATCCTGATGAATTTATTAAGAATCTTGGCGCAGATGAATTTCAAAAACGAATAGATGATGCACAGAACTATTTTATCTATGAGGCTAATGCAATACAGAAGAATTACGATTTGGCAAATCCACAACAGCTTAATGACTATTATAATGAGATTGCCAAAAAACTGCTGGAATTTGAAGATGAGGTTGAACGTAACGTTTATATGGAATCTGTCAGCAGAGAATGTATGATTCCGTTGGACAGCTTAAGAAAGCTGGTTTCAAGATTGGCACTTACATATACTGGTGAGAAGGAGTATGTGAAGCCAAAGTCAGGAATTAACAGTAAGAAGGATGAAGATGATGGAGTCAAACAGTCGCAGAGAATACTGCTTACATGGCTGATTGACGACAACACAATATACGGGAAGGTAAAGGGAATTATTACACATAATGATTTTACAACTCCACTTTATATGGAAGTTGCAAAACAGCTGTTTGAACAATTTGAACAGAAGAGTGTAAATCCTGCAAAAATTATTAATTACTTCGATAATGAAGAAGAACAGAATGAAGTGGCAAGATTATTTAACACCCCATTGGATGAGAGCCTTGACATAAGGGAGAGAGAAAGGGCATTAAATGATATTGTCTTGAAGGTTAAGAAATACAGCATAGATGCGCTTAGCAAAAATGCAGCAGACATTGAAACACTTCAGAAACTTATTAATGAGCAGAAGAATTTAGAAAAACTGCATATTTCCCTTACTTAAGGGGAAGATTACAAGCATATCGGAAGGACGGGGCTAATAATGGAACAGAATGTAATTAATTTTGAGGACAAACTTAACGAACTGATTTTGACAGGAAAGAAGAATAAGAACACTGTAGAATATCAGGAGATTGAGTCTTTTTTCAAAGGAATTGAGCTTACAGAAGAGAAAATGGATAACATTATTGAAACACTGGAGAAGAACAAAATTGATGTTCTCAGGGTTGAAACAAATGATGATGAAATATATTCTAAAGTAACAAGTAATGGTACAGAAT
>CAZBKO010000150.1:0-254 GCA_964492545.1 uncultured Lachnospiraceae bacterium | reverse complement strand
TACTATTAGATAATGATGATGATATTCCTGATGAAGAGGAGTTAGAAGAAGTAGATCTTTCAAAAATTGATTTATCAGTTCCAGAGGGTATAAATATTGAGGACCCTGTCAGAATGTACTTAAAGGAGATTGGTAAGGTTCCTTTATTGTCGGCGGAGGAAGAAATTGAGCTGGCGAAGAAAATGGAAGCTGGCGATGATGATGCAAAGAGCAAGCTTGCAGAAGCTAATTTAAGATTAGTTGTTAGTATTGCA
>CAZBKO010000149.1:0-4255 GCA_964492545.1 uncultured Lachnospiraceae bacterium | reverse complement strand
TGCACTTATGCAGGCAGGCTTTGAGACACTTTGTGAAGCAGGCTATGACCCACGTAACGCATACTTTGAGTGTATCCATGAGATGAAGCTCATTGTTGACCTTATTTACCAGTCAGGTTTTGCAGGAATGAGATATTCAATTTCTAATACAGCTGAATATGGTGATTATATAACAGGACCTAAGCTTGTAACAGAAGAGACTAAGAAGACAATGAAGAAGATTCTTTCTGATATTCAGGACGGAACATTTGCTAAAGAATTCTTACTTGATATGTCACCAGCAGGACGTCAGGTACATTTCAAGGCTATGAGAAAGTTGGCAGCTGAGCATCCATCTGAAAAGGTTGGTGCTGAGATTAGAAAGCTTTATAGCTGGAATAATGAAGAAGATAAATTTATCAATAACTAATATCATATAGCATAGCAAAAAGGGGCGGTATACATGATATTTGGAAAGACTAAAAAAGTTTTAGAGGAGAAGCAGAAGGCTTTTATGCTTAACCTTGAGAATAATTATAAGGATGCTGCTTTCACGTGCTGGAAAGAGTACGAGGCATGCATTATGGATTTGAAAAGAGAAGGGAAAATTAATGACAAAGAATACGAAAAGCTTATTACAGAGGTTAATAAGTACAAAAGCGTATTTGCTAGTTTTCATTAACTAGTTCAATTATAAGCCGACCACAAGAGTTAGAATGAATCTAACAATTGTTGGTCGGTTTTTTTGTTCTACAATAAAAAATAATTTTAACGCAACAAAATTGAAAATAATAGACACTTTATATATAGAAATGCATTTTATTACGTTTTTAGGAGGTGAAAAATGGGAGCAGTTAAGACTTGTAGAGAAAGCACGAAAAGGCGATGATAATGCATTCTCAGAGCTTTACAGTCAGGTATATAGAGATATGTACAAGTATGCATATTATTTGCTGGGAAATGAATGTGATGCAGAGGATGCGGTAAGCGATGCAGTACTTGATGCTTACAAAGGTATATCAAAGCTAAGAGATGATAGTTCGTTTAAAGCTTGGATATTTAGAATACTTGCGGTTAAATGTGGCAATAAGAGAAAAACATACATAAATAAGACTGTGGAATTAGATGAAAGCTTGGAAGCCGTGGAGAACGATTATGATCAAAAGCATGATGTTAATGAGGCTTTTAAGGTGTTAAGCGAGGAAGAAAAAAAGGTTGTAACTCTTGCAGTATTTGGAGGCTACAAGAGCAATGAGATTGCAATTAATATGGGACTCAATGCGAATACTGTAAGATCTAAGCTTAGTCGGGCACTGGCAAAAATGCAAAAGAAAATCGAAATTATATCATAGAATGGAGGATTTCATATGGAACAAAGAAATCAGGAGGAAATAGACCAGGAGATTATGAACACAATCAAAAATTTAAGTGAAGATATAGAAGTTCCAAAAACACTCGAACCTGAAAACATGATGAACAGAATCATGCAGAAAAAGAAAAGAAAACACAATAAAATAATAAAAAACGTGACGATGGTTCTTGCTGCATCATTGGCACTAGCTGTTGGAATAGCTAATATCAGGAATATTACTCTGATGGATGGAAAGAGCAAATCAATTAGCGGTAATATTGATAGTATAAAGGGATTTGAAAGTTATGATGACATATATGAAATAATGGAGCAGAATATCAAAAAAAATAATTTTTATTACACAGACGATATGATTTTTAATGCTACAATAAAGAATGAGGGAAGTGTGAGTGAAAATGACTTCACTGATACTAATATTCAGGTTGAAGGTGTATCAGAATCAGATGTGATAAAAACTGACGGAAGCTACATATACATCTTTAACAGAATAGAAGCAACCTTATCTATTGTTAAGGCTGATAAAGAAAATACTAAGCTTGTTTCATCCACAGATATTGGAGAAAATGTAAATGATATATATATAGGAGAAATATATTTAGACGGTACAAAATTATCCATAGTATATTCTGATGGAGAGAAAACATATTTAGATACTTTTGATATATCAGATAAAACTTTGCCTAAGCTTCTTGGAAACATAGATATTGCAGGAGATTATTATTCTTCTAGAAAAACTGACAAGTATATATATTTATTTACACAGTATTATCCGGAGGATGGAAGAGATATTCCGGAAATAAACAACAGCAAAATAAGCTGTGAGGACATATTTGAAGGAAATTGTGAAGAGTATGGCAGCTATGTGAATATTGTATCAGTGAACATAGAAAAACCAGAAAAGGCTATTTCGAAAAAAAGTGTAATTACAAATTTAGACAGAGTTTATGTGAGTGCGGATAATATTTATGTATTTGGTATTAACACAGAAAAAAACACTACAGGTATAATTAAGTTCAATTATAATGATGGAAAATTAAGAGCTGCTGCAAATGGAGAAATAGATGGAGTTATAAAAGATAATTTTGCCATTGATGAACACAAGGGATATCTTAGAGTTTTAACAACAAAGGAAATAAAAAATAGCAACAATTATTATGAATATGAGGAATCAATAGCGGATATGATTGTTGATACATCAAGAAATTCTTCAAATAATGTGTATATATTAGATTCTAATTTACAGGTTACAGGCTCGGTTGAAAATCTTGTCAGGGACGAAAGAATATATTCTGCCAGATATCAGGGCGACATGGCGTATTTTGTTACATACAGGGAAACAGACCCGGTATTTAGCGTTGATTTGTCCAATCCACAGAATCCGAAAGTAATTGGTGAGCTTAAGATTACAGGATTTTCAGAATATCTTCATTTTTGGTCAGATGACTTAATGCTGGGACTGGGCAAGGAAGATAACAAGATAAAGCTTTCAATGTATGACATATCAGACCCTGAAAATGTTGTTGAGATTAACAAGATGATTCTAAATGATACGAATTACTCAAGCGCATTATATGAATACAGGGCAGTGCTTATTAATCCTGAAAAAAATATTGTAGGATTTAATCTGGAAAAAGATATGGAGCTATACACCGATAGTAATGAATGGGACGGAACAGAATTTAGTTATAATACATATTCCTACGATGAAGAAAATGGATTTACTGAAACATCAAATACATCAATTGAAACATATTATGATTTCAGTGAAGTTAGAGGTATTAATATAAATGATAGCTTATATGTTGTAGAGCCGGAAGGAACTATAAATATTTATGATATGAATGGCTATAAAAAACTTACTCAGCTGAGCTTATAATTTGTACATCTCAATAAATTGTCTTGCAGCAACAGACACATGAGCCTTCGTGTTATAGGCGAATCCTATTTCACGGGGCTCTATTTGTGCTTTAAGGGGAATTTCAATAAGTCGTCCGTTGCCAAGATCTTTTTCTACAAATTCCCTTATGACACAAGCGATTCCCATATTAATTTTGGAAAAATCAATTAACAGGTCCATGTTATTTACCTCGAGAATGCTGTTGACCTCATATCCGTGGGCGAGAAGATAGTTATCAATATGAAGTCTTGAAACATTATTTTTATCAAGAAGCATGATATTACTATATTTGAAAATGTCATTTAAAGCTGTAATATTGCGAAGCTTCAGGTTCTCAATATATGAGGAGGTTGCAACAAAAATATAATGAATGGTTGTAAGGGAATGAAAATCTATATATTGCAGGTCATCTGTCTTACCTATGAGCGCAATGTCGGTTTTACCGGTGTTAAGCATATTTATCGAGTCGGTTGTGGAACGACATTCAATGTTGATGCGCACATGAGGATTCTTCTTAATAAAATCCTTTAAATATGGCATAAGTATATATTTACACATTGTTGCGCTGACACTAATATTGATACTTCCTATTCCGAGATTGTTTATCTGAAGAATATCATTTTCTGCCTTGTTAATTTCCTCGAATGCAACAGAAATGTGACTGAAAAGGGAATTTCCTGTTTCCGTAAGGGAAACACCCCTGGAGTTACGAATAAATAATTTGGTATTTAGTGATTCTTCAAGGTTTTGAATTGACTTACTGATTGCAGGCTGAGATACAAAAAGTAGTTCAGAGGCCTTGGTAAAGCTTCCGGTTTTTGCAACTGTATAGAATATTTTATAGTATGTTAAATTTTGTTCCATAAGAATCCTTTCTGTAATGATATAACATCAGGTTATGACAGGTATTATTAATATATATTTGCATTATATCAAAAGATATGGTAATATTTCAACAATAAATACAGAAAAGAGGTAATATTTATGGGAATGACAATGACACAGAA
>CAZBKO010000148.1:0-4335 GCA_964492545.1 uncultured Lachnospiraceae bacterium | reverse complement strand
CAGTAATGTACCAGATATATACAGATAGATTCTATAACGGAGATCCTTCTAATGATGTTGAGACCAACGAGTATCATTACATTGGCGAGGGTACAGTTAAGGTCGATGATTGGAACAAATATCCTGCTACAATGGGCGTAAGAGAGTTCTACGGCGGTGATATTCAGGGTATACTTGATAAGCTTGATTACCTTGAGAAGCTGGGCGTTGAGGTTATTTATCTTAACCCTATATTTGTGTCACCATCTAACCATAAATATGATATACAGGATTATGATTATGTTGATCCACATATTGGTAAGATTGTTAAGGAAGAGGGAGAAGTGCTTCCTGATGGTGTTAATGAGAATAAGTATGCGTCAAAATATATAACAAGAGTTACAGATAAGGCTAATCTTGAAGCTAGTAATGAATTTTTTGCAGAATTTGTCGCAAAGGTTCACGAAAAGGGAATGAAGGTTATTCTTGATGGCGTATTTAACCATTGTGGTTCGTTTAATAAGTGGCTTGACAAGGAGCTTATATATGAGAATCAGGAGGGATATGAGAAGGGTGCTTATGTGTCCGCTGACAGCCCATATAGATCGTTCTTTAAGTTCTTTGAGGAGAGCTGGCCTTATAATTACCATTACAATGGATGGTGGGGTCATGATACTCTTCCTAAGCTTAATTATGAAGAATCTGAGGAACTTTATAATTATATTATGCACATAGCAAGAAAATGGGTTTCTGCTCCTTACAATGTTGATGGATGGAGACTTGATGTTGCTGCTGACCTTGGTCAGAGCAGTGAATTTAATCACAAATTCTGGAGAGATTTTAGGACCAATGTCAAGGAAGCTAATCCAAATGCAATTATACTTGCTGAGCATTATGGTGATCCTGGTGCATGGCTACAGGGTGAAGAGTGGGATACAGTAATGAACTATGATGCATTTATGGAACCAATTTCATGGTTTTTAACAGGTATGGAGAAGCACAGTGATGAGAAGAGAGGCGATTTAAGAGGTGATTCCTACAGTTTCTTCGCTTCAATGAGACACCATATGTCCAGAATGCAGGGACAGTCTCTTCATATTGCAATGAACGAATTGTCTAATCATGATCATTCAAGATTTCTTACAAGAACAAATGGAAACGTGGGTCGTGTAGGAAGTCATGGACCTGATGCCGCCAATGCATATGTTAATAAGGGCATTATGAAGGAAGCTGTTGTTATGCAGATGACATGGCCGGGTGCACCAACTATTTATTATGGTGACGAGGCTGGCGTTTGTGGCTGGACAGATCCTGATAATAGAAGAACATACCCATGGGGACATGAGGATGTTGAGCTTATTGAATTCCACAGGGATGTTATAAATATTCATAAGGCCAATAAGGCTCTAAGAAGAGGTTCTTTTAAACCATTATTGGGTGAATATAATTTGATTGCCTATGGAAGATTTTTGGAGGACAATAAGCTTGCAGCCATTATTAATAATAATGGTGAGGAAAAGGTCGTTAAGATTCCTGTATGGGAAGTGGGTGTTACTGACGATGATAAGATGGAAAGACTTCTGTTGTCGGGTGAACATACCTATAATATTGGAAAACTTGAGTATGAAGTGAGAAATGGATATATCGAAGTAGTTATGCCACCATTTTCAGCTGCGATATTTGCTAAGAAAACGCTTGCATAATTAAACATTTTATGATATATTATTGACTTGTCAGAACAAGTTAGGATGGTTTCCCGAGTGGCCAAAGGGGACAGACTGTAAATCTGCTGCAATTTGCTTCGGTGGTTCGAATCCACCACCATCCACTCAGCATGAATACAGTAATGCTAGAATGCCGGCGTGGCGGAACTGGCAGACGCACAGGACTTAAAATCCTGCGGGACTTACCTCCCGTACCGGTTCGATTCCGGTCGCCGGCATTAAGACATCACATTTATGTGGTGTCTTTTTTTTGGACTTTATAGATAATTGATATTGTCCGTAGTCCGGCCGGCGTTTGGGTAAATGGTAACATAAAGAAGCCAATATGCCCAAAAATCACAGGAAATAAGCTTCAAAACAGCAAGATTGGAAATATGTTGAGAAGAAATATATGCTATGCCCAAAATGAAAAGAATTTTGGGCATAGAGAGCAAGTAATAAGCAGAAAGCCCCAAAAGCTTTATATAATGTACCCCAACTATTTGTGTAGGAGCATCACAAATAGTCTTGATAGCAGAATTGAATTCGCCCCGTCGCATAAATGCTCCGGAAAGAGGATAATATGGATAGAAATGAAGAATTAGTTAATAAGTTTTTTACTTATGGATATCAGGTACATAACTACGAGAAGGTTATGGAAATCCTATCAGAGGACTATATTGATCATAGCCCTGCAAATGCAAGAAGCAACAAGGATGCAGTTGAGATATTGAAGATTGTTGAGGGCATGTACACAGATATGAAAATTAACATCAATGATATATTTTCTCAGGATAATAAGGTGGCTGTGAGAGTACAGTTTACAGCGTCACATGCCGGATTACAAATTTCATTTGAGGCACTGGAACACTTTAGAATTGAGAATGGAAAAATTGTGGAATCTTGGGGATACTGGCCCGAGAAGTAATTAAGGTGTTGACTAATATGGCGATTACGCTTATCATAGTTAGGCTGAGACGTAACGTCATGGGGAATACGGTTAGAATCCGTAACAGCTCACTCTACTGTATGTAGCTACGAATTCCAGATATACCACTGGTATTTATTCCGGGAAGGTTGGGAGGAGGCTTGAAGCTATAAGTCAGGATATCCATCAGCTAAAATATTATTCGGTGAGGAGGACCAACAAGTGAAAAATTCAATTTATTCACGAGCAGGACTAAGAAAGAGTCTTGCAAAAAAAATCACAGCATTTGTGCTGACAATGTCATTAGCATTTGCTGGAACAGTAACAGGATACGGTGCAATAAAAGATGTGCCATCTACTGAAACAGTTAAGACAGAGATGGAAGCAACTGCAAATTACTTCAAAGATTTATTTGAAGTGACAGCACCAACAATCTATGACTACAAGAACGTTATTTTATTAATGCGTTCAGGTATCGAGTGTCAGGATATAGCTAATCAGTATTTACAGACAGTTAAGGACAATATTGTAGATGGTAAACTGGTTATTTCTGATAATGAGAGCGTTTCAATGTACGCCGCAGTTTTGACTGTGCTTGCCCTTAGTGGAGAGGATGCAACAGATTACAATGGGGCAAATTTGGTGAAATCATTTAATGATTATGCCAAAACATTTACGGATGCTGAATCGATGAATACAGCGATAGGCAATGTATATTATTATGAAATGGTTGTGCCAGCAGTATTTGCATATGCAGAGTATATGGAAGATGCTGACAGCATTAAGACAGTACTCAAGGATGCGCTTCTTAGCAACTATAGTGAAAATGGAAGTGAAGCAGGAGTTGATTACTGGGGCTATTCAGCTGATACAAATGCAACAGTAATACCGGCATTTAACTATTTTAGTGAAGACTCAGATGTGGAAATTAAAATAACAAAGTCTGTAGACTACGTGAAGTCGTTAATGATGGAAGATGGTGGAACAAAGTATAACACAGCTGCATATTCAACATCATCAAATGCGGATTCAACAGGAGTTTCATTATGTATGTATGCTGAAATGAGTGATAATGAAAATGCAGTCAAATCTTATAATGGATTAATGCAGTTTAAAGGCACTACACCGGGAATGTATGTATATACAGCAGGTGGTGCGGATAATAAAATGGCAACAGGTGATGCCCTAAAAGGTCTTGTTGGATATTATTTATCATTAACAGGTGCAGATGGAGTATTTAATGTGGCAGCTGAAGTGAATGCTATCATGAATAAGACAAGTGAAGAGGAATCAACAGAAAAAACAACAGAAAAGGCTACGGAAACTGAAAACAATTCAAATGAAACTACAGAAAATCAGGACTATACTGAAATAACAGAAACAATTCCTGTAACTACAGAAAGTATTGTTGAAAATAATAAGGAAACAACAGAAACAGAAGCAGTTGATAAAAAGGAAGAAACAGCAGGTGCACAGACATCAGACGAGCATATGCCATATGTTTTACTTACCATGTTAGCTGCCAGTGCAGTAGTAATATGCGCAGGATATAGAAGAAAAGAAAATTAATTTAATAAGGCTGGTTGATAAAGAATGGTTACAGTTCAGCCTTCGGCTGAACTAACGGCCAATGCACCGGCTAAAAGATAGCCGGTGTACCCATTAATAATTTTTTGTAACTGTTCAGAACCCCCTTGGGGAACTAATTAATTTTTGTACAAAACA
>CAZBKO010000147.1:0-4368 GCA_964492545.1 uncultured Lachnospiraceae bacterium | reverse complement strand
CAGATGCCATTATACAGAAGAATTCCTAAGAGAGGATTTACTTGTAGAAACTCTAAGGAAATCGTAGGAATAAACGTTAGTGCACTTGAAAGTTTTGACGATGGTGCTGTAGTATCAGTAGATACATTAATTGAAACAGGCATCGTTAAAAATCCAAGAGATGGCGTTAAAATTCTTGGATATGGAGAAATTACTAAGAAGCTTACAGTTCAGGCAAATGCATTCAGTGCAGGCGCTAAAGAAAAAATTGAAGCTCTTGGTGGAACCTGCGAGGTGATCTAATGTTCAAAACACTTCGTGATGCACTAAAGGTTAAAGAAATCAGAATGAGATTATGGTATACATTTTTTATACTTGTTGTCGTTAGGGTGGGTACTCAGTTACCTCTCCCTTTCGCTGACAGCTCAGTTTTTGAAGAGATTTCAGGAAACTTAAAAGATGGCGCATTCAGCTTTTTTAATGCCCTTACAGGCGGTTCATATGAGAAGTACTCAATATTTACATTGAGTATTACCCCTTACATCACATCATCAATCATCATGCAGTTGTTAACAATTGCAATTCCTAAATTGGAAGAGATGCAAAAAGATGGTGAAGATGGTCGTAAGAAGATAACAGAAATAACCAGATATGTAACAATAGCATTGTCATTAATTCAGTCAACTGCTATGGCCCTTAATTACTATAATAAGGGTGTATTTGGAGCAACAGCTGCTAATTCTTCACTTAGACATTGGGGAATCATTTTAGTAACAATAGCTGTTATGACAGCCGGATCAGCATTACTGATGTGGATGGGTGAAAGCATTACAGATAAAGGTGTTGGAAATGGTATTTCTATCATCCTGTTAATTAATATCGTATCAACAATGCCAGATGATTTTGTTTCTTTATACGACAAGTTCGTTAAGAATGCATCTTCAGTTGGTAACGCAGCTCTTTCAGTTGTAATTATCATTGCGGTAGTTGCAGCAGTAGTTGGTTTCGTTGTATTGTTGAATGGCGGGGAGAGACGTATTTCTGTACAGTACGCTAAAAAAATGCAGGGCAGAAAAATGTATGGTGGTCAGTCCACTCATATTCCATTAAAAGTTAATACTGCAGGTGTTATTCCTATCATCTTTGCTCAGTCATTACTCACATTCCCAGCAGTAATATTTGAGTTTTTAAAAGGCAGTGCTCCTGAATGGACATATTATTTTACATCTTCATATTGGTTTAGAAGTATCGCTCCACAGTATACAATAGGTTACATATTATATGTAATTCTTGTAATTGCATTTGCATATTTCTATACATCAATAACATTTAATCCAATTGAAGTTGCAGATAATATGAAGAAACAGGGTGGTTTTATTCCAGGTATCAGACCTGGTAAACCAACACAGGATTATTTAAATGCAATTTTAAATAATTTGGTATTTATCGGTGCTATAGGACTTATTCTTGTAGCAACATTACCATTACTTGTATCAGGCATATTCAATGCAAGCTTATCATTTGGTGGAACATCACTTATCATTATTGTAGGTGTTGTACTTGAGACAATGAAGCAGATCGAGTCGTTAATGGTAGTTCGTAATTACCAGGGATTCTTGAATATCTAGAGATTATTAATTGAGAGGCAATAGGTGGCAGTCTAACTGCACCTATTGTCAATCTTGCTTATAAAAACAATCTTGTTTTTTAGACGAGGAGGTCAATTTGAAGATAATTATGTTAGGTGCTCCTGGAGCTGGAAAGGGTACACAGGCAAAAATGATTGCTGACAAGTACAAGATTCCACATATTTCCACTGGAGACATATTTAGAGCAAACATTAAAAATGGTACTGAATTAGGACAGAAAGCAAAAACTTACATGGATCAGGGATTATTAGTACCAGATGAATTAGTAGTAGATTTAGTAGTAGACAGAGTAAAACAGGACGACTGTGAAAATGGATATGTACTTGATGGTTTTCCAAGAACAATCCCACAGGCAGAGAGTCTTGATGCAGCACTTGCAAAACTTGGAGATAAAGTTGATTACGCTATAAATGTAGAAGTTCCTGATGAGAACATCGTAAAGAGAATGTCAGGAAGAAGAGCATGTGTAGCATGTGGAGCAACTTATCATTTAGTTCATATTCCAACAAAGGTTGAAGGAATTTGCGACAGATGTGGAGCAGAACTTATCTTAAGAGAAGATGATAAGCCTGAAACAGTCAAGAAACGTCTTGACGTATATCATGAACAGACTCAGCCACTCATCAACTACTACACAAATGAAAAAGTATTAGTTGAAGTAGATGGAACAAAGGATATGAACGATGTTTTTGCTGATATCGTTAATATATTAGGAGCATAAGAAATGTCAGTTACGATTAAATCACAAAGAGAAATCGAACTAATGCGTGAAGCAGGAAAACTTCTGGCGAAGGTTCATGACGAACTTGGAAAAGCTTTAAAACCGGGAATGTCTACGCATGACATAGATCGCTTGGGTGAAGAAATCATAAGAAGTTTTGGGTGTGTTCCGAACTTTCTCAATTACAATGGATTTCCGGCATCAATATGTGTATCAGTCAATGATGAAGTAGTGCACGGAATACCTAGTAAGAAAAGAATACTTAAAGATGGAGATATTGTAAGTCTCGATGCAGGCCTTATCTACCATGGTTATCATTCTGATGCGGCAAGAACCCATGCAGTGGGTGAAATTAGCCAGGAAGCACAGAATCTTATAGACAATACCAGAAAATCCTTCTATGAGGGAATAAAGTATGCCAAAGCAGGTAATCATTTACATGAAATATCAGCAGCTATCGGTGAATTTGCAGAAAGCTGTGGTTATGGAGTGGTAAGAGAGCTTGTAGGACATGGAATAGGTGAAAGTCTTCACGAAGACCCACAGATACCTAACTTTAAGCAGGCAAGAAGAGGAATACGACTGCAGGCAGGAATGACACTTGCAGTTGAACCTATGATTAATGCAGGTGGTCATGAAGTAAAGTGGCTTGATGATGATTGGACAGTTGTTACAGCTGATCATTCTCTATCAGCACATTATGAAAACACCATACTCATTACAGATGGCGAACCTGAAATTTTAACTCTGTTATAGTGAGGTAGTTGCAGATGAATAACGAAACATTAAAAGGATATCTTGCAATTTCAAAAGCAGGCAGAGACAAAGGTGAATTATATGTCATATGGGACGAAGCTAATGAATATGTATATTTGGTAGACGGAAAATACAAAAAGTTAGATAATCCCAAAAAAAAGAAAAAGAAGCATATCACAATAGTGAAACACAGAAGTGAAGCTTTAATTAACAGCAACGAAGATATTAAACTTGTTTTAAAAAGATACAAGTCAGTCAGAAACGTTTAGGAGGTCATGTGAATATGTCAAAAGCTGATGTTATAGAAATAGAAGGAACTGTAGTTGAAAAATTACCTAATGCAATGTTTCAGGTAGAACTTGAAAATGGTCATCAGGTATTAGCTCATATAAGTGGTAAGTTAAGAATGAATTTCATTCGTATTTTACCGGGAGACAAAGTAACTATTGAATTGTCACCATACGACTTATCAAAAGGAAGAATAGTATGGCGTGACAAATAACAGAAAAAAATTCTGTTATATGTGAAAAATTCGCTTGCATTCTAAAGTATCCTATGATACAATGTAAAACGGACTTTTTTGAAAGGAGGATTTACTGTGAAAGTTAGATCATCAGTTAAACCTATTTGCGAAAAATGCAAAATAATTAAGAGAAAGGGTAGCATCAGAGTAATCTGTGAGAACCCTAAGCACAAGCAGAGACAGGGTTAATTACAACTAGTTGTTAATAACCCCGCTTTGTGCGTTTACGATATATATTTAATTGCTGAATATATCGTGAACTAATTGATTTGCGGCTGCAGTGATAGTGCCAACGTACTATTACTATTTAATATAATTACCATTTAGCGGTAATTAATGTAACAGAGAAGAATATGTCAGAAGCTACGTACAACATTTCAGACGTTATTTACATAACGGGCTACGTGAGAAGCTGGTGTATCAATAATGAATTTAATGGAGGTGTCATACGCACATGGCTCGTATTTCAGGTGTTGATTTACCAAGAGAGAAGCGTGTTGAAATCGGATTAACTTATATCTACGGTATTGGTAGAGTTAGTGCTACCCGTATCCTTGCTGAAGCAAATGTTAACCCAGATACACGTTGTAGAGACTTAACAGATGATGAAGTTAAGAGAATTAGTGAAGTAATTGATAATACTCAGAATGTTGAAGGTGATTTAAGAAGAGAAATCGCTATGAACATTAAGAGATTACAGGAAATTGGATGCTATAGAGGCATTCGTCATAGAAAAGGAC
>CAZBKO010000146.1:0-4466 GCA_964492545.1 uncultured Lachnospiraceae bacterium | reverse complement strand
CCACATGGTGATAGTTCTATTTATGGAGCCCTTGTAAATCTTGCTCAGGACTGGTCTACAAGATATCCATTAGTAGATGGTCATGGAAACTTTGGCTCAGTAGATGGTGATGGCGCAGCTGCAATGAGATATACAGAAGCAAGACTTAGTAAAATATCTATGGAAATGCTTGCTGATATATCTAAAAATACAGTTGATTTTGTACCAAACTTTGATGAGACAGAAAAAGAACCTACAGTATTACCATCAAGATATCCAAACCTTTTATGTAATGGAACAAGTGGTATAGCTGTTGGTATGGCAACAAATATACCACCACACAATTTACGCGAGGTTGTAAATGCCGTTGTCAAAATAATTGACAATAGAGTAAATGATGGAAGAGAAACAACCCTTGAAGAAATTCTTGAAGTGGTAAAAGGTCCTGATTTTCCTACAGGTGGAACTATTCTTGGAACAAGAGGAATAGAAGAAGCATATAGAACCGGACGTGGAAAAATAAGAGTACGTGCGGTAACTAACATTGAGCCAATGGAAAATGGTAAAAACAGAATTGTTGTAACCGAACTTCCATATATGGTAAATAAAGCTCGTCTTATAGAAAAAATTGCTGAGCTTGTAAAGGATAAAAAAGTAGATGGAATCACTGATTTACGTGATGAATCAGATAAGCAGGGTATGAGAATCGCAATCGAATTGAGACGAGATGCCAACCCAAGTATTGTATTAAATACTCTCTACAAACATACCCAGTTACAGGATACATTCGGTGTAATAATGATTGCTCTTGTAAATAATGAGCCAAGAGTACTTAATTTGCATCAAATGGTAAGCTATTACTTAAAGCATCAGGAAGAAGTAGTTACCAGAAGAACCAAATATGATCTTAACAAAGCAGAAGAAAGAGCACATATTTTACAGGGATTAATGATAGCTCTTGATAATATTGATGAAGTAATCAAGATAATAAGAGGATCGCAGAATACACAGATAGCAAAAGAAAATCTGATGAATAGATTTGCATTATCAGATGCTCAGGCTCAGGCTATTGTAGATATGAGACTTCGTGCTTTGACAGGCTTGGAAAGAGAAAAGTTAGAGGCAGAATACAAGGATTTACTTGAAAAAATAGCAGAGTTAAGAGCAATTCTCGGTGATGAAAACAAATTATTAACTGTTATCAAAGAAGAAATAATGATAATAGCAGAGAAATTTGGTGATGATAGAAGAACAGCTATCGGATATGATGAATATGACATATCAATGGAAGATTTAATTCCAAATGAAAATACAGTAATTGCCAGAACAAGACTTGGATATATAAAGAGAATGGAAGTTGACAATTTCAAGAGTCAGAATAGAGGCGGAAAAGGAATTAAAGGAATGCAGACAATAGAAGATGACTACATAGTTGATCTTCTAATGACTACAACTCACCACTATATTATGTTCTTTACAAACAAGGGAAGAGTCTACAGATTGAAAGCATATGAAATTCCGGAAGCAGGCAGAACTGCAAGAGGAACCGCATTAATCAATCTTATACCATTACAGGCAGGTGAAAAAATAACAGCAGTAATACCATTGAAAGAATTTAGCGATAATAAGTATTTATTTATGGCAACAAAGAATGGTATAGTTAAAAAATCACCAGTAACAGATTATCTTCACATTAGAAAAACCGGTATACAGGGAATTAATTTAAGAGAAGATGATGAATTAATCGAAGTAAAGACAACCGATAATACAAGAGACGTATTCCTTATAACAAAATTTGGATATTGCATAAGATTCAATGAAAATGATGTGCGCTCAACAGGAAGAAATTCAATGGGTGTAATAGGAATGAATCTTATACCAGAAGATGAAATAGTAGCAATGCAGCTCAGTACACAGGGAGATTCTTTATTAATTGTATCAGAAAATGGTATGGGTAAGAGAACCTCAATGGATGAATTCAGTGTACAAAACAGAGGTGGAAAAGGTGTTAAATGTTATAAGATAACAGACAAAACAGGAAATGTAGTAGGTGTTAAGGCTGTTACCGAAGAACATGAAATAATGATGATTACCACTGAAGGAATAGTAATTCAGTTAGAAGCTGCCGGAATATCTCAGTATAAGAGAATAACATCAGGTGTCAAATTAATTAACCTTGCAGACAAAGTAAAAGTTGCAAGTATTGCAAAGGTAAGAGAAACACCAAAAGATGAATCAGGCAATAATGTAAATTTGGAAGAAATAGAGTCAGAAGATAAACCAGAAGAAATAGAATAGTAAAGTAGAGAGTGTTATGAATAATCATGGCACTCTCATTTTAAAATATCAACAGGAGAATGTGCATATGAGAACAGTAAATGTGGAAAATGTAACTCAAAATATCAAGGAGATGTGTATAGAAGCAACTCATTTTCTTTCAGATGATATGAAAAATGCGTTGAATAATGCAGAAAAAAATGAAAAAACAGCACTTGGAAAACAAATACTTGGACAACTTCAGCAAAATCTCAAGATTGCTGGAGAAGATATGATACCAATTTGTCAGGACACAGGAATGGCTGTAATATTTATGCAAATAGGCCAGGATGTTCATTTTGAAGGTGGAAAACTGGAAGATGCAATTAATGAAGGTGTAAGACAGGGATATGTAGAAGGATTTCTAAGAAAATCAGTTGTAAACGATCCAATAATACGAGAAAATACAAAGGACAATACCCCTGCAGTAATACATTACGAAATAGTTGAGGGTGAAGATGTAAAAATAACAGTAGCTCCAAAGGGATTTGGAAGTGAAAATATGAGTCGCATATTTATGCTTAAGCCAGCAGATGGAATAGAAGGAGTAAAAAACGCAATACTAACAGCAGTAAAAGATGCGGGACCAAATGCCTGTCCACCTATGGTAGTAGGAGTTGGAATCGGCGGAACATTTGAAAAATGTGCTATTTTATCAAAAAAAGCATTAACAAGAAATGCAGGAACACATTCAAATATAGAATATGTAAAAGAATTAGAAATAGAGATGTTAGACAAAATAAATCAGTTGGGAATTGGACCAGGTGGATTGGGTGGTACACAGACAGCATTTGCTGTAAATGTAGAAACATATCCAACACATATAGCAGGACTTCCGGTTGCTATAAATATCTGCTGTCATGTAAACAGACATATTTCAAGAACAATATAATAGGAGAAAATCATGGATAGACATATAGAAGCACCATTTAATAAAGAAGTATCACAATCACTTAAGGCTGGAGATTATGTATATATAACAGGAAAGATTTATACAGCCAGAGATGCGGCACATAAAAGAATGTATGAAGCACTTAATAATAATGAAGAACTTCCTATAAATATGGAAAACAATGTTATATATTATATGGGACCATCACCTGCAAGAGAAGGCAGACCAATAGGATCGGCAGGACCAACAACAGCAAGTCGTATGGATAAATACGCACCATCGCTGCTTGATTTGGGAATGATAGCAATGATAGGAAAAGGAAAAAGAAGCCAGGCAGTAAGTGATGCAATTGTAAGAAACAAGGCTGTTTACTTTGCCGCTGTAGGTGGTGCAGGTGCACTCTTATCAAAAAGTATAGTAAAAAGTACTGTTATAGCATATGATGATCTCGGAACAGAAGCAATTAGAGAGTTAGAAGTTAAAGATTTTCCAGTAATTGTAGTAATAGACTCAGAAGGAAATAATTTGTATGAAATGGTAGCGAAATAATGAAAAGGATTATTTTTTTAATATTAATAAGAATATATATAGCACCAATATGGTTTTATAGAATCTGCAAATACGCAAAATCAGATAAATATACAGAACAGGAAAAATATGAATTGCTTCATAATATAACAGTTAAAGTCAACAAGGCTGCGAGAGTTGATATAGAATGCTATGGAGTAGAAAATATACCCAAAGAAAATGGATATGTGATGTTTCCAAATCATCAGGGAATGTTTGATGTACTTATTTTGCTACAAACACATGAAAAACCATTTACTGTTGTTATGAAAAAGGAAATAGAAAATAACTTCTTTATAAAGAAAATAATCAAGCTTCTTAAGGCCCAGGTAATTGATAGAGAAGATATAAGACAATCAATGAAGGTTATTACCACAATGACAAAAGAAGTAAAAGAAGGAAGAAATTACGTTATATTTGCAGAAGGAACCAGAAGCAGAAATGAAAATAACCTTTTGGATTTTAAGGCAGGAAGCTTCAAAAGTGCAACAAATGCGAAATGTCCAATCATACCAGTGGCTCTGATAGATTCATATAAGGTGTTCGATACTAATTCAATTAAGAAGCAGAATGTAAAAGTAGTGTTTATGAAACCTATTAATTATGAAGAATATAAAGACATGAAGACAAGTGAAATAGCAGAATTAGTAAAAAACAGAATTCAGAATAAAATAAATCAAATAGTAATTGACAAATAAGTATGCGTTTGCTA
>CAZBKO010000145.1:0-4482 GCA_964492545.1 uncultured Lachnospiraceae bacterium | reverse complement strand
CTAAATATGTTGGCTATGATAAGAACTGGTCACAGATGCAGGAAATGCTTGAAAATGGTGAAATTGATATTTTAACATCCGCACAGAAAACACCTGAACGTGAAGAAAAATTCGATTTCTCAAAACCCATAGGAACGAGTGCTGTTATTTTGACTGTTAAGGCAGGCAATGAAAAAATTATATCCGGAGAATACTCAACATACAACGGAATGAAGGTTGGGGTAATTGAAGGAAATAGCAGAAATGATAGATTTGTTGAATATGCTGCAAGCAAGGGATTTACCTATGAACTAGTATACTATAATGATATGGATTCATTAACTAATGATCTGCAGAACACTGATAAAATCGATGCAATTGTTACAAGTAATCTACGTTCAATTAATAATGAATGGATTATAGATAAATTTAATGCATCACCTTTCTATGCAATGGTCAAAAAAGGAAATATGGAACTTTTGAATGCCATCAATTTTTCTATAGACCAGATGGACGCAAATTCAATAGGATGGAAAGATGAATTATTTGATAAATATTATTCAGGAAATAATACAAATTCAATAGCATTTACCTCAAGTGAAAGAGATTTCCTTAGTGAATTAAGGAAGGGAGAACCTATAAATATTCTTGTAAATCCGGACAGAGCACCATATAGTTATATAGAAGATGGTGAAGTTAAAGGAATTATTCCGGATATTTTTCAGGAAGTAGCTAAACGTCTTGATATTTCATACAAATACATTGAATGTGACAGCAGAGACAAATTTGAACAGCTAAAGAATGACAAGACAGCAGATGTTGTGATTGATGCAAGATTCGAACCTTCACAGGCTGAAGATGCAGGGTACAAGTTAACAGATGCCTATATGAATATAGCCTACGCAACACTTGAGAAATCTGAATTTTCAGGAAACATAGACAGTGTTGCAATGCTAAAGCTCTCATATACATCAGATGCTAATATTGAAGAATTTATCAGCAACAAAAAGGTTAGGTATTATGATACAGTTGAGCAGTGCGTGAATTCAGTATTGGACGGAAAAGCAGATGTATGTTATCTTTACAATTATTCAGCACAGAAATATTCCACAGAAAATATTGATGGAACCCTGCAGTCCACAACACTTCCGGATATGAGTGACTCACTTGCATTTGCTGTGAGAGATGATTTTGATTATAGATTGATATCAGTACTTAATAAGGCAGTAAATAGCATTAAAGATAATTATGTTGATACAGCTATCAAAAATAATACAGATTTTTCCATTGGAGAGATGAATATTTTTCAAATTCTATGGAGAAATCCTATATTAATTGTAGTTGGTATAACATTAATTTCAATAGTTGTTATTCTGATAATCTATCTTAGCCAAAAGAACAAAAATGAAATGCTACAGCAGAAGAAAAATAAGGAATTAGAAAGATTTATAGGGTATGTATGCAAACTAAACACAAGCGTTATTGAGGTGGATTTCAAGGGGGGCAAGGCATGGGAGTATGTGCTTAAGGATGGACATGTAGAGTATGAAGAAAATAAATATGAAGATATAGATAAGATGTTTGATAACATAAACATAGATAAGATTATTAATAGTAATGAGGATATGTATTTAGAACAAAGAATTAATAATGGTGCAGATACTAGATGGTATGCCATAACATTAGCTGGAATACCTGTAGATAACGAACATCCAAAGAGTGTCATTATATTTAAACGTGATATTAATGAAATAAAAATAAAAGAAGAAGAATACAAGAAGTCACTTAAGGATGCTCTTAACACTGCTAATCAGGCAAGTGAATCAAAGGGCAACTTCCTTTCAAATATGAGTCATGAAATAAGAACTCCTTTAAATGCGATTATTGGATACATAACCCTTGCAAAAGATGAGAGTATAAGCAGAGACAAGCTTAATCACTGTATCGAGAATTGTGATGTAGCTTCAAGACATCTGCTTCAGATAATTAATGACATTTTGGATATGTCTTCAATTGAAAGTGGAAAGCTCAAGATTGCTCATGAAGAGTTTGATTTAAAGAAAGAAATATCAGATATTACGACTATTTTCTTCCAAAACGCAAAATCAAAAAGAGTCAATTTTGAAACACATATCAATAATCTTGTGGATGAGTGGGTTATTGGTGATCAGCTAAGACTTAATCAGGTGTTAATGAATTTACTGTCAAATGCAGTTAAGTTCACACCTGCAAATGGTCTTGTAAAGCTGGATATATGGCCAAATGGAACATGACAGGAAAAAAATATTTATCAAATTTATTGTAAGTGATAACGGAATTGGAATGTCAAAAGAATATATGATGAGAATATTCAAGTTGTTTGAACAGGAAAATGCTGGAACGGCTAAAAAATTTGGCGGTAGTGGTTTAGGACTTTCGATTACAAATAATCTTGTCAAGATGATGGGTGGAACCATTACAGTGGAGAGCGAGCAGAATGTGGGAACAACATTCACTGTAACGATGTATTTTGATAAAGCTGATGATAAAGACAGTATGAAAAATAAAAATCTTCATACAGATTATTCCCATATAAGAGTGCTTGTTGTAGATGATAAGGAAGATGAATGTACATATGTTAAAACGATGCTGAAAAGATGTGGTGTTAAGGCTGATACAGTAACATCCGGTGATAGAGCATTAAAGAGAATCAGAAATAGAATGGAGAGCGATTATCCATATGATTTGTGCATAATTGACTGGAACATGCCACAGATGAACGGGTGTGAGGTCACAAGGCGAATTAGAGATGAGCTTGGAACGGAAATACCTGTAATAATCGCAACTGCATATGATGTTACAGAATGCCAGGATGATGCAAAGGCGGCGGGTGCAGATAGAATAATTGCAAAACCATTATTTCAATCCACATTATTTGACATACTTGTATCTACCTTTGGAAAATATGAGCCGGAATCAGAAAACGATATGAGTAAAAATGCCATCGATATGACAGGAATTCATTTGCTTTTAGCTGAAGATAATGAAATGAATATGGATATTGCAGTTACGATGTTAGAAAAAACTGGCATTGTTGTGGATCAGGCATTTAATGGAAAAGTGGCATATGAAAAATTTATGAATGCTAAACCGGGTACATATGATTTAATACTTATGGATGTACAAATGCCTGTTATGGATGGATATGAAGCAACTGCAAGTATAAGAAACTCCAATCATGAAGAAGCAAAAACGATACCTATTATTGCAATGACAGCAAATGCATTTGCTGAAGATGTAGCAGAAGCTCTGGCAAAGGGAATGAATGCACATATAGCAAAACCAATTAATTATGATAAATTATTTAGTGTTTTAGATAAATATGGAAGAAAAAAGCAGTAATTAATATTTTACAGTAAACAAATGTATTAATATGTCGTAATATGTCGAAATATAGAAGAAAGTGCGATGATAAATAGTTGCATTTACCACATAAATACTCGTATAATGTAAGAGGTGAGCATGGTATAAATAATAATTAAGGAGGAGTATTCGGTTTAAACACTGTAAAATCGAAAAGAGTGGTAAATATGGAAAGTATATTGAATGTTGCGATTGCTGACGATAATGAAAGAATTCTTCAGCTGCTAGATGACATACTTAGCAGTGAAAGCGATATTAATGTCGTTGGAAAAGCAAAAAATGGTGAAGAGGCATATAATATTATCAAGAACAAAGAACCTGATGTTGTTTTGCTTGATATTATTATGCCTAAATACGATGGATTAACAGTAATGGAAAAGGTAAATAAGGATGAATCAATCAAGAAACATCCTGCTTTTATTGTGATGTCAGCAATAGGACAGGAAGCTATTACTGATGATGCATTTAATATGGGTGCCAGCTATTACATAATGAAACCATTTGATAATGAAATGGTCATTAACAGAATTAAGCATATTAAGGGAAATATGGGAAAGAAAGTACATGAGAATAGAAAGATAAATGCTTATGAAAGTAAGAATGAATACATTGAAAGAAATTTAGAGAGTGATGTAACTAATATTATTCATGAAATTGGAATACCGGCACATATTAAAGGATATCAATTCCTTAGAGATGCAATCATTATGTCTATAAATGATATGGAGATGCTCAATTCAATTACTAAGATTCTTTATCCTACCATTGCCATGAAACATCAGACCACTGCCAGCAGAGTAGAGCGGGCAATCAGACATGCCATTGAGGTTGCATGGACAAGAGGTAAAATGGATACAATTGATGAACTTTTTGGATATACAGTTAATAAAGGAAAAGGCAAGCCAACTAACTCTGAATTTATAGCACTTATAGCTGACAAAATTAGATTAGAGTATAAATCTAGATAAATAATTAAAATTATCTTTTAATGAAATGCAATATGAGTTATAATATATAATATTATGACTCATATTTTTTGTCAAAATGTAAGATAGTGTCAAATGATTTATGAAAAAACTGAGCAAAGAAAAAAGGCTCAGA
>CAZBKO010000144.1:0-4517 GCA_964492545.1 uncultured Lachnospiraceae bacterium | reverse complement strand
CAATACCATCCTTCATAACTACGATTCTTGTACCAAGTGTCATAGCCTCTGTCTGATCATGTGTTACATAGATGATTGTAGCCTGAAGTCTCTGGTGAAGCTTCTGAATCTCAATACGCATCTGAACACGGAGCTTAGCATCAAGGTTTGATAAAGGCTCATCCATAAGGAATACCTTAGGATTACGAACGATTGCACGTCCCATTGCAACTCTCTGTCTCTGACCACCTGATAAAGCCTTAGGCTTACGATCAAGTAAATGTTCGATATCAAGAATCTTAGCTGCTTCATGAACTAACTTATCAATCTGATCCTTAGGAGTCTTTCTTAACTTAAGACCAAATGCCATGTTATCAAAAACAGTCATATGTGGATATAAAGCGTAGTTCTGGAATACCATTGCGATATCTCTGTCCTTAGGCTCTACGTCATTAACTAATCTGTCGCCAATGTATAACTCACCAGCTGTGATATCTTCAAGACCTGCGATCATACGAAGTGTTGTAGACTTACCACATCCAGATGGTCCTACGAAGATGATAAATTCCTTATCCTGAATTTCAAGGTTAAAATCCTTAACTGCTACGAAGCCGTTAGGATATACTTTACTAATGTTCTTTAATGATAAACTTGCCATTAAAATATTCCTCCTAGATTTCTAATTTTTAATCTTATGCTATTGTATAACATAACTTCGAAAAATACCATAGTACAAATCAACGAAATAAACAAACTTCTTTTGTCTAAAATGACTAAATAATTTTATTTTTATCCAATTTGACTAATTTTGAAAGGTGCAAATTGGTACTTTTTTATCTATATTGTCCTAAATATTTATTGCATAAATCTTATTCATAATCTATAATTGAGTTAACAGTAATTATTCAATAGGAAAGGTGGATTAATTATGGATGTTTCCCCATTACCAGTAGTATCATCAGCTTCTCAGCTGCAATTTGATATTGGTGTTTCCGTTATGAGTAATTCCCTGGATATGATTGAAACCATGGGTGAAGGCATGCAGAAGATAATGGAAGCTTCTGTTACCCCAGAGCTTGGACAGAACATAGATATTCAGGTGTAATACACTTTAGCCGGAACGACCCCGCTGCAACTATATTATTCTTTCAGCTTTTGCCTTAAGAATTCATATAATTGCGCGGGGTCTTTTGTTTGTGTCAGACCATCTGATTAAGCACTATAACAATAATGCACAGTAATATTCCAAGACCAAACATTATATTGCCTGCTAATCTCTGCATATCCCATACATTTTCTTCCTGATTGTTATTCTTCTTACGCAAAGTAAATATTGACTTTACGTGTTCTGTTGTATTACATCTTCTACACAGCCAGCGATACACAAAAAACGCCAGCGTACCTGTTCCAACAGCTATAACTCCCCAAAATACAATTGCAACTATTATTGATAGTCTCATTGTGGCGGGATCAATTGTCTCAACCTGCGCTGCAGACTCCTTAACAATATCCGAACTGCTGATGGCATTTTGTATTTCCATAAGTATAACGCTGTTTCCATTGATAATAAAATGAACTATCATCGATGCAAATATACTTCCTGTCGCTTCAACAACAAGTATCATTAATATTCCCATCACCACTGCATAGCTGAATTGGTTAAGGTTCATATGAAACAGTCCAAATGCCAGTGCACTCATAATCATTCCGGCAAGCATACTTTGCTTCTTTATTCCATGATAAATAATTCCTCGAAATGCAAGCTCCTCAAATATTGCCGGTGTTACGGCAACCATAAGAAGATTTAACCAGAATCCATTTCTGCTTGTCTCGGATAGCATTACGTTCACCTTATTGTCTGTAAACAGCAATGATAACGAGTTGATAAACGTAATAACCGGAACAAACAGGTATGTCAGCAAAATCAAAATTAAAATATTGCTTATCCTGATTCTCTTAAAGCTTATCTCTTTTAATGCTTTTCCCTTTGTTACAATGAAAAACAAAATTGTTGGAACAGCCACAATTGACTGTCCCAGCATAATACTGACTTCATAGTTTCTCATTGACTCTGGTAGAAATGATGCACCTATGCTTACAATGAGATAAAATAATACAAGTACTGAAAAAAAGATTTTTGATTTCGTCTCTTGTCTTATCATATTTATTTAACTGCTATTGCTTCAATCTCAATTAAAACATCTTTTGGAAGCCTTGCAACCTCTACACATGATCTTGTTGGACAATCCTTAGTAAAATATTTTGCATATACTGCATTAACCTTTGCAAAATCATCCATGTTCTTAATAAATACTGTTGTCTTTATAACATTTTCAGGTGTTGTTCCTGATTCCTTAACAAGATTCACAAGGTTACCTATAGCCTGATTTGCCTGAGCCTCTATTCCCTCCGGAATCTCCCCTGTTGCTGGGTTTATAGGGATAACGCCTGATGTATATACCATTCCATTAACTTCAATAGCCTGTGAGTATGGTCCAATTGCTGCTGGTGCTTTGTCTGTACTGATAATTTTCTTCATAATAAAATACCTCTTTCCTGTTTTTTTGCCTGTGGCACTATATTTCATCAAGCCAAGCCTGGTGATAACAAAATTATTTAATTCTAATACCGGTTTCAGTTATTTCAACCCTTCCGGCCTTCATAAGTCGTCCAACCCCTCGCTTAAATGCATTCTTACTCATTTTAAAGTCTCTGCTGATAACGTCCGGCGAAGCCTTATCAGTGTAAGGGAGTACACCATCGTATTCTTCAATAACCTTAAAAATAAGCTCTGCATCCTCATCCATCTGCATAAATGCTTTTTTCTTAGGGCTCAAATTAAGCTTTCCATCTTTTCGCACATCAGTTACCCTCGCTTCAACAACCTGTCCAACTGAGTAATTTTCATGTATCTCCTTATGTGGAATAAGCCCGTAGAACTTGTTGTCTACGGCTACAAATGCCCCGATGGTCTCATGTATTTCGTAAATAATACCTGTAACCATATCATCTTTTGCGTAATTTTCTGCAGCATATAAATAGTCATGAACTCTCATAGTTGCCGCAAGTCGTGAGCTTTTATCGATATACAGGGCAACAAGATAGCTTTTTCCTGTTACAACTCTCTGTGTCTGTTCCTTAAATGGAAGAAACAAATCCTTTTCAAGTCCCCAATCCAAAAATGCTCCGATATTGCCAACCTCATTAACGCTAAGTACTGCAAGCTTTCCAAGAGTCACCTTTGGTTCTCTAACCGTTGCAATAAGTCTGTCTGATGAATCTCTGTATACAAATACCCTTATTGTATCTCCTATTTTCGTTCCAGCCGGAACCTGTTTCTTAGGAAGAAGAACTTTATTATCTTCCTCGCCTAAATATACACCAAAATCTGTCTGATTTACAACTGACAGTTCCTGAAATTCTCCTAATGATATCATATTATCTCCATTCCGGAGCATCTTTTTTCGCTTTTTGCTATCAACACTATTTGCGATGCTCCTGCACAAATAGTTATATGAAATGAATTCTTTTGTAATTATTTCTTAAATTCTATCACTGCATAAGGATTCTTCTCCTCATCGCACAATGATACAATATATACGTTATCCTTACACATTATATATGGATAAATTACGTCGCCAAGCATTGCTGATTTTCTATATTCTGCACGAAGTCTTACCGGCACAAATTCTTCCGGAATAAAATCCTCTGCCATCAAAAAATAATTAGCGTTATTAACATGATTATTTGAGTCGATGTGATATCTTCTAACCGGAAATGGCTCCATTGGTAAAAGTTCACCCTCAATCTTAATCTTTCTTCCTTCATATTCCATATCTATCTTTTCCTGTTGTTCATAACCACCGGCATCTTCTTCGGTTATTCTCACAGGTCTCATGGTGACGGTGTCCATAAGCACCCAGATAGAATTGGCATTCACAAGTCTGTGACTGTTTCTGTCTTCAATAATGAAATTACGTTCTGCAAGTGTACCACGATAATTGTACATCCATGTGCCAATTACAATATCATCTCCGAACTTAAGTCCTCTGCTATCTTCAATATTAATCTGCCAGGCATTCACAACCCACACTCTGTTCATCTCCTTAAGCGTCTGTATACCCTTTCCTACGCTTTCAGACTGAAATGTGCTGCAATCCTGAAGATAGTTGACCATAGAATGAATTTTCATTCTGTTGTTCTTATCTGTCTCGCTGTACCTTATGGTGCTTTCAAAACTATACATTATTATTTCATCCTTTTCCATTTTAAATTAGTATAATATTCATTTAGAAAAAAGTAAAGAAAAACCACTACATTCAAAATGTAGTGGTTATGTTAGCTGGCCCACAAGGATTCGAACCTTGAAATGCTGGAGTCAGAGTCCAGTGCCTTACCATTTGGCGATGGGCCAATATTTCTCATGTCGCAACGACAAGTGGTATTATACACAATTCTCAAAATAAATGCAAGTACTTTTTTAATTTGTTTGTGTCAAGTAATCGTTGGCAATTATTTTTTGTTTTTCAAAATGATAT
>CAZBKO010000143.1:0-4539 GCA_964492545.1 uncultured Lachnospiraceae bacterium | reverse complement strand
CTATTATCTTTTAATTGCTAATTGCAATATCAAGGACTTTTTCAGCAGCTTCAACAATTATTGCAATAGTGTTTTTTTTGATAGTGTTTGCTTATAAGGTATATGCGATTAACAAGAAATACCCACAGCCGAGAATAGTGAAATACGATATCAATGAACAGTTTACACTAGATAATTGTACATACACCGTGACTGATTATAGAATGGATGACGTGGATAGTACAAGAAAAATGGTATATGTTGGTCTTACTATAAAGAATACTAGTACGACCGTACAGACAATTGAATTAAGCAAATTTAGCATTGAATCATATGGCGTTAATAATGATATTAATATGGAGAGCTTTTCAGAATGTAATGATAATAAATATCTTTACTTTGATATTCAGCCAGGGGAAGAAGAAACATATACATTGCCATATAATTTACCACGAATTATGATGAAGAAGAGAATATGGAATGAGCTTCATACTAGAGATTTATATCTAATATTTTCATTAGTTCCTGAAAAAGTCATGGTTATCTTGCAATAATTTTCAAATGTACTTGAAATTTTTTATGATATCGTGTAGGATATGAGTTATGAAGTGCATGACTGACGGAAAAGGATTGAATAATCTGGTAGAATTAACTACAGGGAGTGCACAGTTTTGAAATGTCGACCGTCTGGGCAATTAGAGATAATTGTACCAGATGGTCTTTCTTTTTTGGGACAATTAATTCAACTTATCACAAGGAGGAATATCAATGAAATTACTTTCAATTGAAAAGGAACTTAAGGAAAACTCATACCCAGGCAGAGGTATCATCATCGGAAAGTCTGAGGATGGCAAGAAGGCAGTAACAGCTTATTTTATTATGGGAAGAAGCGAGAACAGCCGTAATCGTGTATTCGTAGAAGATGGAGAGGGAATCCGTACACAGGCATTTGACCCATCTAAACTTAGTGATCCAAGTCTTATCATCTACGCACCAGTTAGAGTACTTGGCAACAAGACTATTGTTACAAATGGAGATCAGACTGATACAATTTATGAATTAATGGACAAGCAGCAGACATTTGAGCAGGCACTTAGAACAAGAGAGTTCGAGCCTGATGCACCTAATTATACACCTAGAATCTCAGGAATTATGCATGTTGATAATGGAATTTACAATTATGCAATGTCAATTCTTAAGAGCAATAATGGAAATGGCGAAGCATGCAACAGATACACATTTGCATACTCCAATCCTGTAGCTGGTGAAGGTCATTTCATCCATACATATATGTGTGATGGCAATCCGCTTCCAAGCTTTGAGGGAGAGCCAAAGTTAGTTTCAATTCCTAATGATATGAATACATTTGCTGATACATTATGGACAAGCCTTAATGAAGATAATAAGGTGTCATTATTTGTTAGATACATTGATATTGAAACAGGAAAATATGAGAGCACAATTATCAATAAGAATAAATAAGTCGAAAGGATATAATTGAGATGAAAGAATTAGAATTAAAGTATGGTTGTAACCCTAATCAGAAACCTTCAAGAATATTTATGAACGAAGGCGAGCTTCCTATAGAAGTATTAAATGGTAAGCCGGGATATATTAATTTCCTTGACGCATTCAACGGATGGCAGCTAGTTAGCGAACTTAAGAAAGCAACAGGACTTCCAGCAGCTACATCATTTAAGCATGTATCACCAGCAGGAGCAGCAGTAGGTCTTCCACTTAATGATGTTGAGAAGAAGATATATTGGGTTGATGATCTTCCAGAGCTGACACCACTTGCAAATGCTTATGCAAGAGCAAGAGGAGCTGATAGAATGTCTTCATTTGGTGATTTTATTTCATTATCAGATGTTTGTGATGTTGCAACAGCTAAATTAATTAAGAGAGAAGTCTCTGATGGTGTTATTGCACCTGGATATGAGCCAGAGGCACTTGAGATTCTTAAGGCTAAGAAGAAAGGTAACTACAATGTTATCCAGATTGATCCAGCATACAAGCCTAATCCAATTGAGCACAAAGAAGTATTTGGTATAACATTTGAGCAGGGAAGAAATGAACTTGTTATTGATAATGATTTCCTTGGAAATGTAGTTACTAATAATAAAGAGATTCCAGAGTCAGCTAAAATTGACCTTATAATTTCACTTATAACACTTAAATATACGCAGTCTAACTCAGTATGTTACGTTAAGGGCGGACAGGCAATTGGTATCGGAGCAGGACAGCAGTCAAGAATTCACTGTACAAGACTTGCAGGCTCTAAGGCAGATAACTGGTTCCTTCGTCAGGCACCACAGGTTCTTGGACTTCAGTTCTTAGACAAAATCGGTCGTGCTGACAGAGATAATGCAATTGATTTATACATTGGTGAGGATTACATGGATGTTCTTGCTGATGGAACATGGGAGAATATTTTCAAGGTTAAGCCGGAAGTATTCACAAGAGAAGCTAAGAGAGAGTGGCTTGATAAGAATCAGGATGTAGCTCTTGGATCAGACGCTTTCTTCCCATTTGGAGATAATATAGAAAGAGCTCATAAGAGTGGTGTTAAATATATTGCGCAGCCAGGCGGATCAATCCGTGACGATAATGTTATCGATACTTGTAACAAGTATAATATGGCTATGTGCTTCACAGGTCTTAGATTATTCCATCACTAATATAAGTGCAGGAGGGTAATGTCATGGAAGTAAATGTAGATGAATTGTTTGAGAAAATTGGTAGTATTAGTCAGGTTGAGGCGATTGCTTTAGGTGGTTCGCGTGCGACAGGGCGCAATGATGCAAAGTCAGATTATGATGTATATATTTATATAACACAACCTATTGAGGAAAATGTTAGACGAGATATACTTTCAAAATACTGCAGTGTTATGGAAATTAGTAATACTTATTGGGAACTCGAAGATGATGTTACATTGAAAAATGGCATTGATATGGATATCATTTATAGAAATATGGATGACTTCGACAAAATGGTTGAGGCAGTTGTTATTAATCATATGGCGGGAACAGGCTATACCACATGTATGTGGCATAATCTCATTACTTCTAAGATTGTGATGGACAAGACTGGAAAGCTTGCAGCACTTCAGAACAAGTATGATGTTCCGTATTCGGCTGAACTTAAGAAGAACATAATAGAGAAGAATATGAAGCTGTTAAGCGGAGTTCTTCCATCGTATGATGCTCAGATTAAGAAAGCTGTTAAACGTGGCGACTTTGTGAGTGTTAATCACAGAGTGACAGAATTCCTTGCCAGTTATTTTGATATTATGTTTGCATTAAATGAGATGACACATCCTGGAGAGAAGAGGATGGAGAGCATTTGTATTGATGAGTGCAAGAAGCTTCCGGATAATTTTGAAGAGAATTTCGATGCATTGTTTAAGAATATGTTCGAACTAAGCGTTGTAGATGTAATAGAGAATATGGTTACAGAAATAAGAAAAATAGCAGAATAGGCCAGTGGCTTGACAGATGTTATAAAGGAGTCTCAGATGAGGCTCCTTTGTTTTGTCAGTAGATGAAAGAAAAGCAACATTATTTTACACAGATTTTCTCTATAAAATGTATAATTCCGTAGAGTATAAGCGAGAGTATGCATAGAAGAAAAATTGACATTATTACCATGTCTAGCTTAAATACCTGACTTCCATAAATAATCAGGTACCCAAGTCCTTCTTTAGCTGCCAGAAATTCACCTATAATAACACCTACAAGTGACAAGCCAATATTTACTTTCATATTGCTGATTATTACAGGCACAGATGCGGGAAGAAGTACTTTCATCATAATATGATAACGTTTGCCACCCAGTGTTTTTATTAGCATTGTCATATCAGAATCAATTTCGCAAAAGTAATTATGAAGTGTAATGATTGTACCAAACACAGCAACTGATATGGCGGCTATAATTATGGTTTTCATATTGTTGCCAAGCCATACAATAAGAACGGGAGCGAGAGCTGTTTTAGGAAGACTTCCAAGCATTACAAGATAAGGCTCAAGAACTTCAGAAAGTGTTTTTAGCATCCACAGAATTATTGCACACACAATTCCAATAACCATAATTAGAAGAAAGCTTATAATTGTTTCAGCAACAGTAATGTACAAATGTCTAAAGAGCAAGCCATCCTCTGACATCTGTATGGCAAGCTTTAGAATCCTTTTAGGACTGCTGAAAATAAAAGGATTAATGATATCTCTGTCTGCACTAATCTCCCATGTTAGCAGAAAGACTACAAATGTGAGAATTCTGAGAAAATAAACGATTAATCTGTGACGTTTGATAGATTTTAGGTATAGTAATTGATCTTTGCTCATATTCATTGAAGCTCCTTCCAGATAGTATTAAAGTATCCGGAAAATTCGTTGGAATTTCTCGCAAGTATTGGTGAGCTAAATTCTTCAGGATATGAAATATTAACTATATTTTTGATTGTTCCGGGACGCTTGGTCATAATAACAACACGCCCTCCAATCGATACAATGTCATTAAGATAAGAACATAACCCAATATAAGAACAGATATGGTTAATAA
>CAZBKO010000142.1:0-4570 GCA_964492545.1 uncultured Lachnospiraceae bacterium | reverse complement strand
AAATGTGTTGTCACTAGCGGCTTAAAAAACAATTGTTATGACACCCTAACCATATATATTATATTGAATTTTTCTCCTGGATATGACTTTTTCGATATTCTTTCGGGGTCATGCTGTATCTGTTCTTAAATGCACGGTTAAAATAAGATATATTATTATATCCCACATCTATTGCAATATTTATTATTGCTGTGTCAGTTGTTGCAAGCCTGTTCGCCGCCATCGTAAGTCTAAAATGATTAAGATATTCATTGGGGCTCTGCCCTGTACAGCCCTTAAACACATGAGCCAGATGATAAACACTTATATTTGCAAACTGTGCCAGCATTTCTAGTGTAATCTTCTCCGAGTAATGCTCTTCTATATAGTTTGTCACTACTTTTATCTGAGATGCTGTTCTTATTACCGCACTTGTCTGACGCATTCTTGTATACCTATTGTTTCTGTAAAAATACGTTATAAAATTTAGGAAGGCAATTCTAATCTTGAGTTCGTAAGCCTCCTCTTTGTTGATATGCTCATGAATTGCAGTTTCTAAATATGACGACAATTCCGCACATCCCTCATCTGACTTTCTTATATGAACCGGAAATGATATCTCATTCTTAAATAATGGCATAATGTATTTCTCCGAGCAAATGTCCATTATATTGTTATTTACCATACTTTGAGAGAAGATAGCTGTCGCTGCTGTAAAAATATCATTATTGTTCTCTTCAAATGAGTGAAGGGATGATGGTGGTACAATTAAAATATCGCCTTTTCTGATAATATAGTCATCAAAGTCCACCGTATATCTGGCACTTCCTTCAATAACATATACTATCTCTATTTCTTCGTGCCAATGCATAGGAAAGCTTGTGAAGTAATTAGGAATTTTGGTGCTATATATTTCATAAGGAAGTAAATCCGTTCCATGCATATTAACTTCCTTGTTATTTTGCTTTTTGTTATTTATCTTCATATATTATCTCCTATCTTGATATTTTAACAAGATTGTGTTATTTTTCAGCTGATTAGTAGTAGAACTGTCACATATTTACAATTATACTGTTATTATCAAATAATAACAATAGTTTTTAATAGAACGGAGATAAATTATGATTGATGAAGATATCAAAAAAATGTCCATCTTTAAGCTTGGATGGCCTATATTTGTTCAATGTCTGTTGTCTATGTGTCTTGGATACATTGACACACTGATGATTAGCAGATATTCTTCAAGTGCCGTAGGAGGTCTTGGCAATGCGAATCAGATTCTTGGATTCCTGACACTTGCATTTTCAATAATTGCCAGTGCTACAGGTGTCATCGTTGCACAGTATCTTGGTGCCAAGCTAAAGGAAAAACTCAGTGAAATATATACCGTATCAGTATTTTTCAACTTGATTCTCAGTGTTTTTATCAGTATAATACTGTACACTTTCTGCAATGGAATTCTTTCCATCATGAAAGTACCTGATTCAATGGTTGCTGATGCTAGAAGCTATATGAGAATCGTTGGTGGATTTATGTTCCTTCAGGCCATGATAGATACATTTTCACAGATATTTAGAAACAATGGCAAAACAAAAATCGGTATGATAATCGCCATTGGAATGAACCTTATAAATATTACAGGCAACTACCTTTTCCTTTACGGTCCACTTAAGCACCTTGAACTTGGTGTAAGCGGTGTTGCCATTTCAACTACAGCTAGCCGTTTTGCAGCAGTAATCGCCGGAATATTGTTCTTCAAGTACAAAATAGATGGTCATATTTCACTTAAGTACTTAAGACCATTTCCGAAGGATATACTCAAGAAGCTCCTATCTATCGGACTTCCAACTGCTGGTGAGAATATTTCTTACAATATAGCTCAGCTTATAATACTTATGTTCGTTAATTCATTTAACTCAGAAGTATTTACCAATACTAAGACATATGCAGGTATACTTAGCAATTTTGCTTATCTGTATTCTATATCAGCCGCAATGGCAACCGCAATTATTGTTGGTCACGCCGTAGGTGCACATGAATATGACTTCGCATTTCATAAGGTTACTTCTACCCTTAAGAAATCAATGGTAATATCTGTGTCCATTGCTATATTTAGTTATATTATAAGTCCTTGGACACTTGCTATTTTCACTGACAATAAGGACATTATAAGTCTTGGTCAAAATGTAATGCTAATATGTATATTCCTTGAAATCGGGCGTACTGCTAATCTTGTTATTATCAACAGTATGCGTGCTGCAGGTGATATTAAATTCCCTACATATCTTGGAATGGCCTCTATGTGGGGCGTATCCGTATTATTCGGATATATCTTTGGAATTGTCCTCGGATGGGGACTTGTTGGAATCTGGATTGCAATGGCTATGGACGAAATACTCCGAGGCATTGTAGTATTTATCAGATGGATGCGAGGCAGCTGGCGAAACAGAAGTGTCGTATCAAATAAATAGATTACACGAAACAATCTAAAATGTATTATGGCGCAGATGATTCATGCCTTTCATCTGCGCCATATTCATTATCCTGCTATCTGTATATAATGCTTCTCCTGAACAGGTTCTGCCTCTTCCTTCTTAGGAATTTCAAGTCTTAGAACACCATTCTCAAACTTAGCCTTAATATCTTCCTGTGTGACAGCTTCTCCCACATAGAAGCTTCTCTGGCACTGACCGCTGTAGCGTTCCTTACGGATAAACTTGCCTTCCTGATTCTTATCTTCATTGCTCTCTGTATGGCTCGCATTGATTGTAAGATATCCGTCCTTAAGCTCAGCCTTGAGATCTTCCTTCTTAAATCCCGGAAGTTCAAGATCTAACAGATATCCATTATCTGTCTCCTGTACATCTGCATTCATGAGTGCCTGATAGTTATTCTGTCCTCTGCTCATTCCAAATGGCATAGAAAACATATCATCAAACATATCATCCATAAAATTGTTACTAAAAATACTTGGTCTTAACATAAGACATTCCTCCTTGAAATTATGAATTACAGTCTACAGAAGGATTTTGTTCCTCTTGTTCTTACTGTTATATATGTTATAGAACATAACAATTAATTTGTCAAGACATTTTTGAAAATTTTTTATTTATTTTTATTGCAGTTGGTAAAATAATAATAAATGACAGTATATCTGCCACAGGCTGTGCAATTATAATTCCATTTATTCCCCAAATATAATTCATAACAAATACAATTGGAATAAATACTATTCCCTGTCTAAGTGAAGCTATATATGATGATATCTTAGTGCACTTCATTCCCTGATATACCATATTGCACATTACCGGCAGCACCATAAATATAAATACAGCACTTTGTGTTTTCAGGGCTGCTGCTGCCAAATGTAAAGTGTTTTTCCTCCCGGCAGCAAATACTCTCACCACATCATTTGCAATGGCAAAATTAATTACAGAGACTACTATAATTACAGATGCACATTTATATATGCTATATCTGTATGCCTCATATATTTTGCCTTGGTCTCTCACCGATACATTATGTCCCGTTACTGTCTGAAGTGCCTGTCCATATCCAATGATTATGGAAAATGAAATCATATATATCCTGTTATTTATTGACATAGCAGCCACAGCTTCGTCGCCGTAAGCAACTGCAAGTCTGTTCAAAACAATAGCTGATATGCTCGCGAATCCCTGTCTATAGATTCCAGGCATTCCATTTGAAATAATCTGCCTTACATATGAAAAATCCCATTTTTTATGCAGGCAAATCATAAGTTTTGATTTATGTCCAAGGTACACATATAACATACAGCAAAAGCTTATAGTCTGACTTATTATTAATGCTATCGCAACCCCTGTCGTCTTAAGGTTGCACACGTAAATAAAAATAGGATCCAAAATAATATTTATAATCCCCGCTCCTAATACAACAATTGATGCGTACGATGCCTTCCCTTCTGCCCTCAACGTATTATTGAGAATAAATGTGCCTATCATCGGTATTGCAGCTACCAGAATAATTCTTGTATACCACTCACCGGCTCGTATACTTTCACTACTTCCACCAAGTACTTTCAAAATCGGTACTGTCCAAATATTTCCTGCTAACGCCAATATGCATCCTGTCATTAGACCTATAAGCATGGCGCACACAGCTATTTTACCTGCCGTACTATATTTTTCTTCGCCAACCTCCACAGCCACTAATGTACCTGCTCCCATTCCTATGGCAAATCCTATGGCCTGTATTATTGCTGTTATTGCGAACGCTACACCTACCGCTGCTGTAGCAGCAGTACCAAGCTTGGCTACAAAAAACATATCACACGCACTATAGATTGCAGTTATCATCAGACTTATTGATGCAGGCAGTGCTATTTTATTAATATTATTCTTTATATTTTCCATAAGATATGTATATGCATTTTTCTGTATTTAATGCATATATATCTTGAATCTACATTTTCCTTACAAATTTGTGCACATCATGCGGATCGTTCTTATTTGATAGAACATAATTTCTTATCCATTAAAAAAACACCACCTAATCGGCAATGTCATTTAGTTAAGGCATGAATAACAACTAATATTTAGAACAGAGTATG
>CAZBKO010000141.1:0-4600 GCA_964492545.1 uncultured Lachnospiraceae bacterium | reverse complement strand
GTTATTGGCAAAAAAGTTGGAGAAGTTGTTGAATTTGGTGGATTATTAGGATATGCACCTATTATGCCGGTAAATAATTTCGGTTGTGATGCATTTGTTAATAGAGGAGGAAGAATTCCTGCTCCTATTCATAGTTTTAAGAACTAATCGTAATGTATATAGAAAGGCCTCTATCGTTTGGATAGAGGCCTTAAATTATTATGAACGCTTCATATAAATACCTTTTCGGTATTCGTTTTGAACGTTATTGTTAAATTTGATATTTTGGACATATCGATATAACTCATCTGCCTTTATATTAATATCAAGCATTTGTCTGCCTTCATAAGATAACGAGTCGTATGAATCTGATATTTTTGTTATGATAGGAAGGGCTGAATATGTCTTTATGTCAGTTAAAATATCACTGGAGTTTTTATTGAAACCTAATATTCTAACATAAAAGTTATATCCGTTTTTCATCTGATCTTTAACCATCTTAGAAGAGATATTTAACATCAAATGAGTTAGACATCTATTTACATAAGTAGATGTAACATTTTTAGTCAACAGATTTTGGGAGAACTGGGAAAAGGATGAAAAGTTCTCTGATAAATTCTTGACTCTATTGGAAAAATTCACTGAAAAATCGTAAATTTTTTGGTATTCATGTTTATGAACAATCAATGAATTAGCAAGAATATACGAAAAATCATCTTCATATACAGGGAAGGATTTACCATATTCCTGTTTGAAAATTGAAAATACTGATTCAGGTATTGCATTTCTTGCCTGGGATAGATTGTCGAAATCGTTCATAATATTTCTAAGAGCAGAAGCAGAGCAAATGTCCTCCTGAATGGATAGCTGATGGTAGGCAGCCATAATTCTTGTTATTGGAAATGGCTTAATAGAAGAATTGAATTTGCGAAGTGCACACATATATTCAATAGCAAGTATACAGTTTGGCGATGACATAACTTCACGAAATGCACTCTCATCAAAATTGCTATCATTAAGAAGCATATAATCATAAACAGCATTTTCACGTGAAAAAGGGAAAGAATAACCATTTTTTATATAGTGATTAAGTCGTTCTCTATAATAAACAGGTTCTAAAGAAAGAATATCAGCTATGCCATTAAGAAAATCAATATTAGAATACTCAGCACCAAATGCAAGATAATCTATACATCCCAGCTGATTTAGAAGGTTAACTGCACCTTCAGCGAAATATTTAGCACTTCCACAGCTGTAAATAAGTGGAAGCTCAATTACAAGGTCACAACCATTGTCAACTGCCATCTTAGTACGCGTGAATTTATCACAAATAGCCGGAGTACCACGTTGTACATAATTACCACTCATAATTACAACAACGGTATCGGCGCCTGTCATTTCTTTTGCCTGTTCTATAATATATTTATGTCCATTGTGAAATGGATTAAATTCAGCAATAATTCCTACTACACTCATATATACACCTCCTCAATATATTTAGTATATAATAACATTTTACCAAAATTTATTCAATTAAATCTGCTAAAATATCTTGTATACAATGAACAATAGGAGTATAATTGTAATAAATTGTGCGTAAAAGCATGTAGTTATATACGAAAGGAGCTATGTAATCATGGCATTTATTGATGTAATTAAGGAAAGAGCTAAATCAGATAAGAAGACTATTGTACTTCCAGAGTCAATGGACAGAAGAACATTTGAGGCAGCTGAGAAGATTTTAAAGGAAGGTATTGCTAATCTTATTATAATTGGAACTAAGGAGGAGGTTGAAGCTAACAGTAAGGAACTTGATATTTCAGGTGCAACTATAGTTGATCCTTTTAATGATCCTAATAAGCAGAAATACATAGATTTATTTGTACAACTTAGAGAGAAGAAGGGAATGACTCCTGAACTTGCAAAAGAGACAATTGAAAAGGATTATATGTATTATGCATGTTTAATGTGTAAAGCAGGAGATGCTGATGGTGCTGTATCAGGAGCCTGCCATTCAACAGCCAATACACTTAGACCATGTCTTCAGATAATTAAGACAAAGCCGGGAACAAAGCTTGTATCTTGTTTCTTCCTTATGTCTGTTCCTGATTGTGAGCTTGGAGAAGAAGGTACATTTGTATTTTCTGACTGCGGACTTAATCAGAATCCAACTGCAGAAGAACTTGCAGCAATTGCAGCTTCATCAGCAGAGAGCTTCAAGCTTCTTGTTGAGAAAGAGCCTAAGGTAGCTATGTTATCTTACTCAACAATGGGAAGTGCTAAGCATGATGATGTAACTAAGGTACAGGAAGCTACTAAGTTAGCAAAGGAAGAATATCCTGAATTAACACTTGATGGCGAGATGCAGTTAGACGCAGCATTAGTTCCTAGTGTTGGTGAATCTAAGGCACCTGGAAGTAAGGTAGCAGGACATGCCAATACACTTATTTTCCCTAATCTTGATGCAGGTAATATAGGCTATAAGCTTGTACAGAGACTTGCTAAGGCTGATGCTTATGGTCCTGTAACACAGGGTATAGCTATGCCGGTTAATGATTTATCAAGAGGATGCTTTGCGGATGATATCGTTGGTGTTGTAGCAATAACAGCTGTTCAGGCTAAGGTTAAATAGTGGAGGTATATATGAAAATATTAGTTTTAAATTGTGGTAGTTCATCACTCAAATATCAGTTAATTGATGCTGCAAAGAAAGAAGTTCTTGCAAAGGGTTTGGTTGAAAGAATCGGTATTGAAGGTTCTGTATTAACACATAAGCCTGCAGGTAAGGATAAGCTTGTAGTGGAGAAACCTATGAAGGATCATGAAATCGCAGTTAAGCTTGTACTTGATGCACTTGTGCACGAGACAGCAGGTGTTATTTCTAATGTTAATGAAATTGCAGCTGTAGGACACAGAGTTCTTCATGGTGGAAAATATTACAGTGATTCTATCATTGTTAATGAAGATGTTAAGAAAGTAATCAGAGATTGTTTTGATCTTGGACCACTTCATAATCCAGCTAACTTAATCGGAATTGAAGCTTGTGAGGCAGCAATGCCAGGTGTTCCAAATGTAGCAGTATTTGATACAGCTTTCCACGGCACAATGCCACCAAAGGCATATTTATATGCTATTCCTCGTGAATACTATGATAAGTATGCTGTCAGAAGATATGGTTTCCATGGAACAAGCCACAGCTTTGTTTCAAAAGAAACATTGAATTTTACCGGACTTGACAAAGACAACTCAAAGGTTATTGTGTGTCATCTTGGAAATGGTGCATCTATATCAGCAGTAGTTAATGGCAAGTGTGTTGATACAAGTATGGGACTTACACCTCTAGAAGGTGTAATAATGGGAACAAGAAGTGGAGATATCGACCCTGCTATTGTTGAATTCATAGCTAACAAAGAGAATATTTCTCTTCATGATATGATTACCATACTTAATAAGAAGTCAGGAGTTTATGGATTATCTGGCGGAATATCAAGTGACTTCAGAGACATAAAGGCTGCTATGGACGCAGGCAATGAGAAAGCAATCGAAACAATTGAGGCTTACACATATAAGGTGGCTAAATATATTGGTTCGTATGTAGCTGCAATGAATGGCGTTGATGCCATAACATTTACAGCAGGTGTTGGTGAGAATTCACCATATATCAGAACTATGGTTTGTAATTATCTTGGATATTTAGGTTTAAAGCTTGACGAAGCTGCCAATGCTAAAGCCATAGGAGAAGAGATGACTATTTCAGCAGCTGATTCAAAAGTTCAGGTATGCATAATACCTACTAATGAAGAACTTGCAATTGCAAGAGAAACATTAGCGTTAATTAAATAATACCTAGTAAAGTAAAAATACTTTACATTTATGTTGACAAATATTAAACATCTGTGTATAATAATCGATGTGTGTTTAGAAAAGAGGTTTAAATGACTTTAGACTTATCTGAATTCTTATCAGTAACTGGTAAGAAAGGACACTTTGAAGTGCCTATCGAGATGGATAGATTTAAAACGAAACGAACATCAAATGCAATAATAAGTAAGACTCCGGTTATTATTGATATAGCGAATACCGGTAAGAAGACTTTGGATTTGACCATGAGCTTTGATGCGACTATCAACTTTCCTTGTGATAGATGCTTAGAGGACGTGCCTAAAGAATTTAATATCAATGTTTCAAAAGAAATTGACATGAATGAGTCACAGACAGACAGAATCGATAGCCTCGATGAGTTATCATATATTAATGATAATGAACTGGATGTTGAGAAATTCGTTTATAATGAACTTTTGGTGAATTTACCTATGAAAGTTCTTTGCAGTGACAACTGCAAGGGAATTTGTAATAGATGTGGGGTAAATCTCAACTTACAGTCTTGTAACTGTAATACCAAGGAATTAGACCCTAGAATGTCAAAAATTCTTGACGTTTATAACAATTTTAAGGAGGTGTAAGAAGCCATGTCTATTTGTCCAAAGAATAAATCTTCTAAGGCTAGAAGAGATAAGAGAAGAGCAAACTGGAAAATGAGTGCTCCAAATTTAGTTAAATGCAGCAAGTGTGGTGCATTAATGATGCCTCACAGAGTGTGTAAAGCTTGTGGATCATATAA
>CAZBKO010000140.1:0-4608 GCA_964492545.1 uncultured Lachnospiraceae bacterium | reverse complement strand
AATATCATTTTTGAAAAACAGTAAAAAATTTGCCAACGTTTACTTGACACAAACTTCGATGATAATCCATTTGCAGCCCTACGTCAAGAATGATATAATAATTAAAATCTATAAAATTTGAATGGAATTTTTCCAGAATGGAGTAATTATGGCATTTGACGGTATCACAGTTGCAGCTCTTGTAGCTGAACTAGAAAATAAATTATTAAACGGACGTATTATTAAAATAGCTCAACCAGAGAAGGATGAACTTCTTTTAACCATAAAAATGAATAAGGATCAGTACAAGCTGCAGATTTCTGCAGGTGCAACGCTTCCACTTATGTATCTGACATCTAACACTAAGCAGAGTCCTATGACTGCGCCTAACTTCTGCATGCTTCTCAGAAAGCATATTAGTAATGGGCGTATAATTTCAATAACACAGCCTGAAATGGAGCGAATTGTTGATTTTGAAATAGAACATCTAAATGAACTTGGTGATGTTTGCCGTAAACACCTTATCATTGAATTAATGGGAAAGCACAGCAATATAATTTTCTGCGATGACTCTAACAAAATTATCGACAGCATTAAACACATTTCATTTCAGGTAAGTTCTGTCAGAGAGGTTTTACCGGGACGTGACTATTTTATACCAAAAACAACGGTTAAATATAATCCTCTTACAGTTACATCTAATCAATTTCAGGAAACTGTATACGCAACATCTATGCCTATTTCAAAGGCTATCTACCAAAGTCTGACTGGAATTAGTCCGATAGTAGCACAGGATATTTGTTTTATAGCTGATATAGATGGTGATACCACTGCTAATTCACTTGATGATAATAGTAAGCTCCATTTATATAATATTTTTTCACAAATTATGGAAAACGTTAACTCTAAAGAGTTTCATCCAAATATTATATATAAGGATAAAGAACCAGTTGAATTTTGTGCACTAACTTTGGAATCATTTTCTAATAATGATACAGTTTACTTTGAATCAATTAGCAATGTTCTTGAATCGTACTATGCTCAAAAAGATGTAATCACCAGAATCAGACAACGTTCTGCTGATTTGCGCCAGATAGTAAATACTGCTCTCAGCAAAGATTATAAGAAATATGATTTACAGCTAAAGCAGCTGAATGATACTAATAAGCGTGATAAGTACCAGCTTTATGGCGAGCTTCTAACAGCATATGGATATAATGTTACCGGTTCACCAAAGGAATTAACTGTTGAGAATTACTACAATGGTGAAGAAATTACAATTCCACTTAACTCCGAATTAACACCACTTGAAAATGCGAAAAAATATTTTGAGAAATATGGGAAGCTAAAACGAACTTTCGAAGCATTGTCGGAAATCATTAAAGATACAAAAGACGAAATAGACCATCTCGAATCCATCAGTACCGCACTTGATATTGCTCCTGATGAAAACAGTCTTAAAGAGCTAAAGGAAGAACTTGTCGAATACGGATATATTAAACGTAAGTCATCTGAAAAAAAGTCAAAATATATAAGCAAGCCTTTACACTACGTATCTGCTGAAGGTTTTGATATATTTGTTGGAAAGAATAATTATCAAAACGAAGAGCTGACATTCAAGATTGCTACAGGAAATGATTGGTGGTTCCATGCAAAAGGAATTCCAGGTTCTCATGTAATTGTGAAATGTGATGGTAAAGAACTACCTGACAGTGTTTTTGAAGAAGCTGCACAACTTGCAGGCTATTACTCAAAAGGACGCAATCAGGAAAAAGTCGAAATTGACTATATACAAAAAAAGCATGTAAAGAAGGTAAACGGTGGTAAACCAGGTTTCGTGATTTACCACACAAACTTCTCCATGCTAATTAGTCCGGATATATCTAATATAAAATTGCTATAGCTCTACTTAAATGCAAGCAAGTTATTCTCGTCTGCTTCTACTTCGCCTCTCTTGGCATGAAGCAGACAGTATGACATATCAATCAGGAAATAAATACAGATTCCAACTATTATTGGTTTGCCATAATGTTCAGGAACCAAATCAATAAATCTAAATACAATCTTTTGTAAGAATGCAAATTCCATTATTGTATAAAATCCCCATGCAATAGTACTTTCCAGGCAAATAATACTCTTATAATTAAATGGCTTATTGGAATAATCCCACCATACAAAGCCAAATACCCTGATCATTAACTTTGCAGTTAAAAATTCAAGTGATGTTGCAAGCAATGCACCAACAATGTACAAAGCCACATAGTTTCCCGCAAACCTGCTAAGTATTATATGTACTGAAAGACCGCCTATTCCATATATAGGGCATATTGGTCCATGAATAAATCCTCTGTTAGTAAGCTTCTTATTACATATGGACATATAAATCGATTCAACTATCCATCCTAGTATACTATATGCAAAAAACCAAAACATCATTCTGTATACTGAATATCCACACGGCAAAACATAATTCAACATATTTCATCCTCCATAAACTATCTAGGATAGACTTTATCAGATAATTAAATAATTTTCAACATTTTTTTATGTATTGTTTTTGATGCATTCTTAACTCTGACAATTGTCTCCAACAATCCGCAATATTTATCAGCATACATTACCACATAACCTTCAGGGGATTTTGGAGGTATAACAGTAAGCGGCCACATATGCTTCACAATAATATCCTGTTCTCTTCTATTGAGGTTAAAGTAATGATTAGCATTGTGAAGTGCAACCTGAGGATGCGTAAAACCATGAAAATGATTTCCCGTTCTCTTGGCATATCCATGCCAGTCATACAAAAATAAATCGTGCAATAATCCACCTCTTGCTGCGCTCTTGTAATCAAAACCATAGCTGCGGCAAATCTTATAGCTTACATAAGACACGCTAATACAATGCTTAAGTGTTGTTGTATCTCCATGCTGCACATATTCATTCATGCTTTTTACGATAGGACTTTCTAATATATCATATACGCATTCCATATATTCTTTGTCCTTAATGCACTTCTCATCCTTAAGCCATTCTTCATTTCTAAGTGTCTTAATAACCTGTCTCTTGATATCTTCACGCAGTATAAATTGTACATCCTTACTCATATCAATTACCAGCCTATCATCCAATTATATATGTTCTCATATTTCTTAGCTGAGGTATTCCAAGAAAAATCAGCAGCCATGGCTCTGTCAACCATCTTATTCCACTCTCTCTTCTTATCATAAAAAATATGTTCCGCATATCTGATTGTTGCGAGCATCTCGTGTGCATTATAATTAGTAAATGAAAAACCTGTACCAGTTCCGTCAAATTCATTATATGCCTGAACTGTATCTTTTAGTCCACCTGTCTCTCTTACTATCGGAAGTGTACCATATCTTAAGCTCATTAACTGACTGAGTCCGCATGGTTCAAACAGCGAAGGCATAAGAAATGCATCACATGCAGCATATACCTTATGAGACATATCTTCTGAGTAGTAAATATTAGCTGATACCTTATTGTTATATTTCCAGTCAAAATATCTAAACATATTCTCGTACTTTTCTTCGCCTGTTCCGAGAACTACAAGCTGTATATCATCCTGACACAGCTCATCCATTATGTATGCAATTAAATCAAGCCCCTTTTGATCTGTTAATCTCGAAACAATTCCAATCATCATCTTCTTATCATTAACTTCAAGTCCTAAATCCTGTTGAAGTGCACGCTTGTTCTTAACCTTTTCTTTTCTAAAGTTAACATCATTATAATTAAATGCAATTCTTCCATCTGTCATAGGATTATATTCATTATAATCGATTCCATTAACTATACCGCACAAGCTGTCTCGTCTTGCAAACAATAATCCATCAAGACCTTCCCCGTAAAATTCTGTCTTAATCTCCTCAGCATAGGTTTCGCTAACTGTTGTTACGAAATCAGCATATGCTATACCACCCTTGAGCATATTAGCATCCTTCTTGACAGCAAGCTTGTCATATGAAAAATAATAATCTGACAATCCACTGATTCCCTGTATTGTTTCAATATCCCATACGCCCTGGAACTTAAGGTTATGTATAGTCATTACAGACTTCATATTAGCATAGAATTCTCCACCTCTAAAGCTATCCTTCATATATACCGGAACAAGTCCTGTCTGCCAGTCATGGCAATGTACAATATCAGGTCTAAATCCAATTACAGGCAGTGCTGATAATGCTGCTCTTGAAAAGAATGTGAATTTCTCAATATCCCACTTTGTTTCACCGTATGGCTTAGGTCCTCCAAAATAATGTTCATTATCAATAAAGTAGAACAAAACTCCGTCGTATTCTAACTTGAATATTCCAACATATTTGCTTGAGCCTGCAAAGTCCATATAAAAATATGATACAAATTCAAGCTGGCTTGTGAAATGCCAAGGCATACACAAGTATTTAGGAATGATAACCCTCACATCAAATTCATCCTTATTAAAACATTTAGGTAAAGAACCTACTACATCTGCCAATCCTCCTGTTTTAATAAAAGGTACAGCCTCTGATGCAACAAATAATATATTTTTCATTAATCTACCTCCAACTTACATTTGGTAGTGTCAAATTTCACTACCTTTTTTATTGTTTAAACCTTGATTTTATG
>CAZBKO010000139.1:0-4715 GCA_964492545.1 uncultured Lachnospiraceae bacterium | reverse complement strand
CATTATTTTTGATTATAATGGAAACCAGACAGGCGATTTATCAAGAAATAGTGGCGCATGGTGGTATAAGGATGGAAAATGGTATACATCTAATCCTGATACAGAGGAGACAACAACACCAGAGGAAACAACATCAATTCAGGAGACAACAACACCTGAGGAAACAACTGAGAAAGTTACAGAAGCAGGAAAAATCACAGTTCATTTCAAGAGTTCATGGGGCGGAGCTAAGGTATATTACTGGAATGTTAATGGAACAACTAACAATCCTGTAGGCTGGCCTGGAACTGATATGACAAAAGAAGGAAGCAGCTGGTACAAATACACAATTAATGGTACCAAGGCTAACATAATTTTTAACTATAACGGAAATCAGACAAAAGATTTATCACGCACAACAGGTGAGTGGTGGTACAAGGACGGAAGCTGGTACACATCGAATCCTGATGGCGAGATAGAGACAGAAACAGAACCACCTACAGAAATAGCAACAGGCGGAGAAGAAGCAGAATTTACAAGAACTGATTTCAGAGATGAATCAATTTACTTTGTAATGACAACAAGATTCTATGATGGAGATACATCTAATAATGTTCATTGCTGGGATGATGCTCAGGCAAAGAATGGTGATGATGATCCAGCATGGAGAGGTGATTTCAAGGGACTTATAGAGAAACTTGATTATATTAAGGCATTAGGCTTTACAGCAGTATGGATTACACCAGTTGTAACAAATACAAGCGGCTATGATTATCATGGCTACCACGCAAGCGATTTCAGCACAGTTGACCCAAGATATGAATCAGCAGATACAACATATCAGGATTTGATTGATGCTGCACATGCTAAGGGAATGAAGATTATTCAGGACGTAGTATTTAACCACACAGGTAACTTTGGCGAAGCAAATCTTATGCCAATGTTCGAGAAGGTTGGAGATTTAAGCTGCATAGACTGCTTAAAGGTAATTGAGAATTGTGCTCTTCCAGCAGACTACGATTTACTTGTCCCTGGACTTCAGTATCAGGCAAGACTTGCACTTATGAAGAATACAGATGGAGTTAATCACGATATAAATAATATTTATCATCATTATGGAAACTTCAACTGGGATGAATACGATTCACAGCTTGCACAGATAGCTGGTGACTGTGTTGACTTAAATACAGAAAATCCAATCGTATACAACTATTTAATTGACTGTTACACAAAGTACATTGATATGGGCGTAGATGCATTTAGAATTGATACAGCTAAGCACATTTCAAGATTAACATTTAATGAAGTATTTAATGATGCATTTAAAGCAGCAGGCGGAGACGACTTCTACATGTTCGGCGAGGTTTGTGCAAGAGATAGAAATGTTTGGTACAGAAATCTTCCTGGATTATCTTGCCCATTCTATACATGGAAGGATTCAGTTGATTATGCATGGAGTGATACAGACCAGGCAGTAAATGTAGCACTTACAGAGAAGAATTTTGAAGATAACAGAAATGTTGATTCACAGCCAACAAGCACAAATGCTTTCCTTCAAGGAAATAATTATCATGCAACAGATTACAGCATGAAGTCAGGACTTGACGTAATTGACTTCCCAATGCATTGGAACTTTGAAAATGCATCAAGCGCATTTGGCGTAGCTGTAGGTGGAGATAAATATTACAACGATGCTACATGGAACGTTGTATATGTAGATTCACATGACTATGCACCTGACTGTGCACCTGAGAATCAGAGATTTGCAGGCTCACAGGAAACTTGGGCAGAGAACCTTGACCTTATGTTCACATTCAGAGGAATACCTTGTATTTACTATGGTAGTGAAATAGAATTTATGAAGGGTGCTCCAATTGATGTTGGACCAAACGCACCACTTGCTACAACAGGTAGAGCTTACTTTGGTGATTACATTGAAGGAAATGTTGATGTAACTGATTTTGCAGAGTACACAAATGCTTCAGGAACAATTGCAGATACACTTAATCACCCATTATCACTTCATATCCAGAGACTTAACAAGATAAGACAGTCAATTCCTGCTCTTAGAAAAGGACAGTACTCAGTTGAAGGTGTAAATGGAAATCTTGCATTCAAGAGAAGATACACAAATGCTGCAGAAGGAATCGATAGCTTTGTATGTGTATCAATCACAAATGGAGCAACATTTAACGGAATTCCTAATGGAAGATATGTAGATGCCATAACAGGAGATGTTAAGTATGTTTCTAACGGAACACTTAGTATCAGCTCAATGGCTAGAGGCGATATGAGAGTATACGTACTTGATACAGCTTTGACAAAGGCACCTGGTAAGATCGGTGTTGATGGAAAATACCTTAACTAATTATAATTAACATATAGGGCAGCTTGCAATTAATTGTAAACTGCCCTATAATAATGCCAAAAGAGGAGCATATACATAATTATTTAATGCTCAGGAAAGGGAGAAAATATGCAGGTTAATAAATATGTAAATAACTGGGTTATAGTTTTGATTACATTGGGATTGAGTTTTGGTGGAATCGCGTTAATTGCACTGGATGTTTCGAAGAGAAACAATATGGTGAGAGATTTGGGGTGCAGCTGGTTCAAGGAAGGCTTCACACAGTTCCTCGGCGGTGTGATTATGCTTGGAATGGCACTTGTAGTTGCTGCTATTATTCCGAAAAGCAATGAGATTCGAGGATATATGATTGGAATTGGAATTACAGTGATTGGAATTACAGGACCGGTCGGGCTGTTCCTTGGAAGCCCGAGGCTATTGCCAATAATAATATTTTTACCAATAGGAATTCTTATTCTACATTTAATGAAGTCTAAGACACCGCAGCAGAGACAGCAACAAAGTGAAGCAAATGAATATCTTATGCCGGTGGAAGTCAGAAGCATAGAACCTGTTGGGAGTTTATATGCTGTAGTATTTCAATTTAGAATTAGACAGACTTTTCCTTACGACTATTTATATTTTGAAACAATGGCACCATACAATGTGGGAGACCAGAAGATGATTGATGTTAGAAAATTAGATAGAAACCTTGTAAAAGAAACACAATTCGGAGAAGCTGTTGATGGATCGAATTTGCAGGATGAGGATTTTACCGAAATGAATATACTGCTAAAGAAGATTCTAGATAGAGCTCAAACTACGAGCTGTTAAAAGAAAATGGGCTGTGGCACAAACCGGTTAATAACCGGCTTGTACTACAGCCCGTTTCAATTGCTGGAAAATTAATACTATTCCTTGCACCATCTTCCTGATGCACCACATGGAAGAACAAGTCCGTTTGACGAAACAGGAAGACCAATTTCCTGTGCCTCAACAACACCTTTATGCTGCGAGTTAACTTCTGTCTCTATCATATAGGTAAGAACTGCTGGGGCAAGTCCTGTTGTATAAGAGTTAACAAGGAAGAATACAGGGTCATCCGATAGAATCTGAGTACACAATTGTATAAAATGATGAATTGATTCTTCGATTTTCCATATTTCACCTTTTGGACCCCTACCGTATGAAGGGGGATCCATAATGATTCCATCATATTTATTGCCACGTCTGATTTCACGCTCGACAAATTTAACACAGTCATCAACCAGCCATCTGATAGGTGCATCAGATAATCCTGATGAGGCAGCATTTTCCTTTGCCCACTGAACCATTCCCTTTGAAGCATCCACATGAGTAACATTAGCACCGGCAGCTGCTGCGGCGAGAGTAGCACCGCCTGTGTATGCAAAAAGATTGAGAACCTTTACCGGTCTGCCGGCTTTCTTGATTTTGTCTGAAAACCAGTCCCAGTTAACAGCCTGCTCTGGAAAGAGTCCTGTATGCTTGAAACTGAAAGGCTTTAGATTAAATGTCAGTGACTTGTAGTTGATGGTCCATTGTTCAGGTAAATTGAAAAATTCCCATTCACCGCCACCTTTGGAGCTTCTGTGATAATGTCCATTCATCTTTGTCCATCCACGTTCTTTCTTAGGCGTATCCCAGATAACCTGAGGGGCGGGACGAACCAAGGTGTAATCCCCCCAGCGTTCAAGCTTCTCACCACAAGAACAATCTATAACTTCATAATCTTTCCAATTATTCGCAATCCACATATTACAATCTCCGTTTCTTCTATATTATATAGGAAATAAATCCTTTACATTTCTTCCACACAAGTATACTATAATAAGGTAATAAGGACAAGAAATGTTTTTAGAAAAAAATTAAAAAAGTACTTGATTTTTATATTTGTATGGTATATACTAGGTCTTGCTGTGGCATAGATAGCTATGAAGCGTGAGGTTGATGCACTAAGTTGCATGTTTTCCGTGGAGCGAATGTCAAGTTAGGAAACTGACGACAAGTCACTGTACAATTAGAATCGTCCATCAATAAGATGGAAACAACGTGCTGATGAAGCTCTTTTTTAAATAAGAATGAGCGACACACACGGAAGAGTGTACAGTCACCGCTTGTCGTACTGATTTTCAAAGTACGAAAAGGAGGCGACTTTTTTTATGGCAAGTCAAGTAATGAGAATCACATTGAAGGCTTATGATCACAAACTTATTGATCAGTCAGCTGGAAAAATTATCGAAACTGTTAAGAAGACAGGTGACCAGGTTAGCGGTCCAGTACCTCTTCCTACTAAAAAGGAAGTAGTTACAATTCTTAGAGCTGTACACAAGTACAAAGATTCTAGAGAACAGTTCGAGCAGAGAACTCA
>CAZBKO010000138.1:0-4728 GCA_964492545.1 uncultured Lachnospiraceae bacterium | reverse complement strand
TTCGTCCAAAATTTGCTTTTCCTTTGAACTTAAAAACCGTCGCAAAGTGCGTAAATTCAAGGATTTCTACGAATTTACCCTTTGTAGACATGTGACGACTTCCACATGCACAGTTTCCGGGAACATGTCAACTGCACATGCCTTTGAAACCTTATATCCTCTTGCCTGCAATATCTCAAGGTCACGTGCAAGACTAGTAGGCTTACAGCTAATATATACCAGTGTATCAACGCCGTAATCGATAATTTGCTCGAGAGCCTTTGGATGAATTCCATCTCTTGGTGGATCAAGCACAATAAGATCCGGCTTATCTGTAATATCGCCTATAACCTTAAGAACGTCACCTGCGATAAATTCGCAGTTAGTAATTCCATTTAATTCTGCATTAACCTTAGCTGCCTCAACAGCCTCAGCAACAATTTCAACACCTACTACCTTACTTGCAACAGGTGAAAGCATCTGAGCAATCGTTCCTGTGCCACTGTATAAATCAAATATAACTTTGTCCTTTGTATCGCCGACATACTCTCTGGCCTTATCATATAATTTCTCTGCGCCAAGAGAATTTGTCTGAAAAAATGAAAATGTAGAAATCTTGAATTTCATTCCAAGAAGCTCTTCATAGAAATAATCCTGGCCATATAGAATCTTCGTCTCATCACTTTGAACTACGTCAGACAGACTATCATTGATTATGTGAGTAATTCCTGTGATTTTGCCTGCTATCTTTCCAGATGATTCAAGAGCAAGAATTCTATCCTTTAAAGAATTCATATCCATATCAAGCTGACTTGTTGTAACAATGTTTACTGTAATCTCGCCTGTTTTAACTGCTCTTCTTAAAAGCAAATGTCTTAAATATCCTTCATGACTCATTTTATGATAATAAGATAGATTATTTTCATCAGCATAAGCTAACACTTCCGCTAGAATAACATTATAATCCTCATGAACTATCTGACAGTTATCAGTTGTAATGATATCATAGAATCCACCTTTTTTATGCATTCCAAGTGCAAGCGGTCCATTTTTGTACTCATCGCCAAATGAAAATTCCATCTTATTTCTGTATTTCCATTCTGTTGGACTACCCACTATTCCTTCAAATTCATATGATTCAGTAATTACATCATCCAGTATGCCTTTTACAAGATTCTTCTTGAGCTCCAACTGATGCTCGTATGACATAGTCTGGTATGTGCATCCTCCACATTGTCCAAAATGTGGGCATGGTGGTTCTCTGTCTTCCATAGATGAGCGGCTTACTATTTCCTTAAGCCTTCCCTCACATTTCCCTTTTCTCTTTTTAGAGACAACGAAGGATACCTCCTGTCCAGGTAAGGTATCCTTAACAATTGCTTTTTCGAGGTCTCCATCATTATCTACAATTACAACTCCCTTGTTAGGGAATGTAATACTTTCAACTTTTCCAGTGTATAATTGACCTTTTTTCACGAAAAATCCTCCGATTATTTTTTCATTTCTTCAAGCATTTCATCAACGCTCTTTGTAGATGAGGTATGTACTTCATTAGATGATGTCTTTGTTTTGCTTGGTTTATCACTGTTCTTATCTGAGTAACCTCCCATAAGGAGAATTCTAAGAACCATTGCAGCACCACCGAAGATTAATACAACCATCATAACATAATTAAATGCTGTAGTCTGTCTAAATATGAGCTGTGTTGAGCTGATGATACCAAGTAATATTACTAAAAGTCCAAGGCATGTTACAAGCTTTGACCAAAAGCTTTTAGGTGCAAAGAATAACATTACTATACCAATTATAAATGGAATCGTAATCATTCCACTTGGTATTCCGTTACCTTTAAATAATCCCCAGTACCTTACTCCTGCTCCTGAGCCCCACAAATCTGTGTATATTGTTACATTAGAAAGGAATAAATATATTCCTCCTGCGCACATTGCTATACCTGCTAAAAAAAGTGCTAAATCTCTTCCTGCCTTACTATTATCCATAATTATATTCCTTATCCTTCCTTATTCAAAAGTATAGAGCATACATCGGAAAGCATGCTCCATACAGATGTACTAATTATTCTTCCTCGTCTTCGTCTTCGAAAATATCATCTTCAAATTCATCTTCGAAATCATCATCAAAATCCTCAAGATAATCAGGTGACAAATACTTATATACTCCGTAAGCTATAGCTGCTATTCCCACAACTGCTGCCACAATTATAAGCACATAACACCATTTACACTTCTTCTCTTCCTTCTTCTGTTCTTTGTGAAGAAGCTCATTAATCTTATCCATATTTACCAAGCTTTCAAATTTGTTCATGTTCATTGAATAATACACCCTTTCTTATATTTTCGTAGTTTATGTGGTTATTATAACACCATGTGGCTGTTTTTACTACATTTTTTTAAGTTTTGCAAATGATGCAAATAATTTCTTAACACCATAATTTTCAAAATCAACAGTAACCTCATAGTCTCTGCCACCATCAGTTATATTCTGTACAACGCCTGTTCCAAACTTAATATGCTTTACGGTGTCTCCAACTGTATATTCAAGGCTCGAAGATTTGTGAACTGTATATTGCTTAGGTTCAAATGGCTTTGCATTAAATATAGGTTTTGCAACTGATCTTGCATAGCTTCTGATTTCTTCCTGATTACCATCCATTTTATCAACATTCAGGTTAGTATCCAGCAGTTCCCTTGGAATCTCCTTAACGAATCTCGATACCTTATTGTATTGCGTTTCGCCTCTAATCATTCGCTGCTGAGCCGAAGTAATCATCAGCTCCTCTTTTGCCCTGGTGATTGCTACATAACATAAACGTCTTTCTTCCTCAATTTCTAAAGGGTCATCGCTTGTTATTGTCATGAAACTTGGAAACAGGCCATCTTCCATTCCACATAGATATACCTTAGGGAATTCAAGCCCCTTCGCACTGTGGATAGTCATAAGTACCACATAATCCGCACTATCATCAAGAGAATCAATATCCGCAACGAGTGCGACTTCCTCAAGGAATTCACTCAATGTAGGATGTTCCGCATTCTCCTCGTAATCAACAATTTTGCTGAACAATTCATTAATATTTTCAATACGTGCCTTAGCTTCGTCTGTTCCTTCTGCCTCAAGTTCTCTAACATATCCGGTAGTCTCAATAACCTCCTCCATAATATCAGAAACATGAGCATATCCACTATCCATTTTGCTACGTAACAGCTGAATAAAATCTACAAAAGGCTTAATTTTTGATGCCGATCTTCCAAGCGCCGAATTATTTTCCGCATCCTTTGCAGCATCATAAAAGCTGATTGCATGTCTGTATGCATACTCCTCAATCTTCGAAATACTTGTGGCACCAATACCTCGCTTCGGAATATTGATTATTCTTTTAACCGCAATATCATCCTTACCATTATCAATAGTTTTCAGATAAGCAAGAAGATCCTTAACTTCTTTTCTCTGATAGAAATTAACTCCACCGACAATTTTGTACGGAATGTTTGCTGCAAGGAATCTCTCTTCAAGAATACGCGACTGCGCATTTGTTCTATAAAGGCACGCCATGTCACTGTAATGATACTTGCCCTCGCCAATTAGATTCTTGATGTCCTGAGCAACAATATCCGACTCTGTGTACGCTGAATCCACCTGTCTAAATACTATCTTCTGGCCTTCATCCTTGTCAGTCCATAATCTCTTGCTCTTACGCTCTGTATTATTCTTGATAACACCATTTGCAGCATTAAGAATATTTGCCGTAGAACGATAATTCTGTTCCAGCTTAATAACTGCAGCATCATCAAATATCTTTTCAAAATTGAGAATATTGTTTATGTTGGCGCCTCTAAACTTATAGATTGACTGGTCATCATCACCCACAACACACAAATTCTTATACTTTGCAGCCAATAGGCTTATGAATAGAAACTGAACCGTGTTGGTATCCTGATACTCATCAACCATTATGTACTTAAAGCGTTCCTGGTAATGTTCAAGGACATCCGGATTATTCTTAAATAATTCTACTGTTTTTACAAGTAAATCATCAAAATCCAGTGCATTATTTTTTTTAAGTTCCTTCTGATATTCCTTGTATACCTCAATTATCTTCTTTTTGCCAAAATCGCCCTGGTTGTCAATCTCATACTGTTCAGGTGAAATCATCTCATTTTTGCATGAGGAAATAATTCCTAAAAGCTTCTTTTCTTTTAGATTCTTGGTATCAACATCAAGTCTCCTGCATATAGACTTCATTAATGTTTTCTGATCATCAGTATCATAAATAGTAAAATTATTATCATATCCAAGCTTGTCGATATACCTTCTAAGCATTCTCACACAAGATGAATGAAATGTACTTACCCATATGCTTTCTGCGCCAAATCCTACAATCTTATCAACACGTTCACGCATCTCTCCTGCTGCCTTGTTGGTAAACGTAATGGCCATTATATTCCAGGGATTAACTCCCTGTTCTTCAATCAGATATGCAATTCTGTGAGTCAGAACTCCGGTCTTTCCTGAACCTGCACCCGCTAATATAAGGAGCGGTCCTTCAGTATGAAAAACCGCTTGCCTCTGCATATCATTTAACTTATCATATATGCTCATATAAATATCCTTTAAACTAATTTTGTACCACAATTACTACAGAATTTTGCTCCGTTTGTTGGAGTACCACACTCTGGACAGAACTTTGGAACTTCTCCGCCTGTCGTCTGCTGCTGTGGCTGTGCCATC
>CAZBKO010000137.1:0-4746 GCA_964492545.1 uncultured Lachnospiraceae bacterium | reverse complement strand
ATTGTTATACCATTTCTAAAATCGCCTGCTGATATCATATAATATTCCTCCTTAAAGTTCATAGCTATAGACTATTCTATAATACTATAGAATATTTTTCAACTATTTTTTCTATTATTTCACACACAATGTCATCTACTGACCTATTATCTGTATGTACTTCAACATCTGCAACATTTTCATATCGCCCTGCACGTCTATTCATTAGCTCTGTTATGTACTCAACATTCATGTTGCCATTGAGTATTGGTCTGTCCTTACTATCTCTAACACGTTCAAAAATAGTTTCCGGTGTGGCATTCAAAAGAACAATCGCTCCATTTTCTTTTAAAAATGTAACGTTTTCATCTCTTAACACTGCACCTCCGCCACAAGATATTATAATTCCTTCTCTTTTTGATATCTCTCTGACAGCTTCAGTTTCTTTGTCTCTAAAGAATTCCTCACCATGCTTGTCAAACATATCCGCAATACTACATTTATTCTTTTCTACTATGTATTCATCTGTATCCACAACATCAATTCCAAGTTTAGCGGATAGTGCCTTAGAAACTGTTGATTTCCCACATCCCATAAATCCAATAAGTGTTATATTCTTGTTAAACATATATCCTCCTACATTCCTGTATGTATTGTATCCATTATATTTGAAAGCTTATCTATATTAATCTGGCCTGGTGCTGATGCGCTTGTTACTGATGCAAATGTAATATCCGAGCCAAATACTTCTCCTGCCATTCTGGAAATCACACCAAGTTTGCCCATAGACATCGTAACAATAGGAATATTTATTCTATCCTTCAATATTCTTGTTGTACTCATAAGCCTGATTACATCTGATTCATTTTGTGGCATGGCGGCCATTTTTGCTATATCTGAGCCAAGGTTTTCCATCTTCGTAATACGCTCAATTATCACATCGTTATCAGGTGTTTTTGAAAAATCATGATTTGACATAATAACCTTTACGTTATTTTTATGTGATGCTGCTATGAGCTGCTGTGCTGCAGAAGCTCCCATAAGCAGTTCCACATCAATGATATTTACAAGGCCTGATTCTATGATGTTACTGTACATTTTAATATACTCATCTTCAGTAATCTGTATCTCACCGCCCTCATTTGCAGTCCTGCAGGTACACAATATCACTTTATTACCAACAGTTTTCTTAAGCATCCTAAGAACGTCATTTACTGCTGTCTCATCTAATACCTCGGAAAAATAATCACATCTCCACTCTACAAGCTCTGCAATACTGGATTCTGCTGCCCTTGCATTAGATTCAATATCATCAAATGTACTGCCAATAATCGGTACACATATTTTAGGTTTACCGGTTCCAATAACAATTTCGTTTATTTTTACTTCGTTCATAATAACACGCTCCACAAATTTATTCGATTAAGTATATCATTTATTTATTTTATGTGCAATTGACATATTTTTATTTTGTATATATTATAGATATATGTTTTTTTAGAATTTACTATACGGAGGTTAACATGAATACGATAAATATTACAGGTCATACACAGCTAACAGGTCTTCTTGGAAGCCCTGTCTCACACAGCATATCGCCTATGATGCACAATGAGTCCTTTAGATATCACAATCTAGATTGTGTATATTTATGCTTTGAAATTGGAACGGAGAATCTGAAAACTGCATTGGATGGACTTAAAGCAGTTGGTATCAGGGGATTTAATCTTACAATGCCTAATAAGAATCTTATGTGTGAATTAGTTGATGATATGTCACCAGCTGCCAGAATGATTGGTGCAATTAACACAGTTAACAATGAAAATGGAAAGCTTACAGGCTATAATACAGACGGAATGGGATATATGCAGGCCGTTAAAGATGCCGGACATGATATTATTGGAAAGAATATGACTCTTCTCGGTGCGGGAGGTGCTGCTACTGCAATCGCTGCCCAGGCTGCTCTTGATGGCGTTGCCACACTGAATATTTTCAGTATCCGAGATAAATTCTTTGATCGCGCCGCACACCTTGTGGATACAATTAACAGGACCACCTCTTGTAAAGCCTCTTTATTTGATTTAGAAGATAAGACTATGCTGAACAAATGCGTAGCAGACAGTCATATTCTCACAAACGGTACAAGCGTTGGTATGGCACCTAATACCGACAATTGTATAATCACTGATGAAAGTATATTTCGTTCAGATTTAATTGTTTCAGATGTTATATACAATCCTCAGGAAACCAAACTTCTTCAGATGGCAAAGGCTCACGGCTGTGCAACCTTTAACGGAATGTACATGCTTCTGTATCAAGGTGCCGAAGCCTTCAAAATATGGACAGGTAAAGAAATGCCCGTCGAGCTTGTAAAGGAAAAATATTTTAGCAAAAAGTAAAGTTGACAAGTCCACTTCAACTACATACATTCCTCACGAATTTGTGTGCATCCCCCAGAGCGTTTTTAATTGATAGGACGTAATTTTCTATCATATAAAAAAGTGCCGGGAATCATGTACTTACAACGCTTCCCGGCATAAATTATACTAGTTATTCTGTTTGTGATAAAAATGCAATACTATCTTTTCCAGCTTTCTCTTCAATACTATCTGTATCTCCGCGATTGCTAGCTATTTGCTTACCATAAGCAAGAATCGTATACATTCTAGCTCTATTGGCCCCATATACATCTGTAAACAGCTGATCACCAACAAACATCGATTCCTCTATTCCAGTTTCCATTATCTGCATAGCCTTTTCATAATTCTTAGTAGACGGCTTATGTGCATTAAATATGTAATCAGATTCAACTAAGTCTGCAAAAGGCTTAACTCTTGGTTCCTGATTATTGGAAATAAGACATGTCTTAAATCCTATTTCTCTCAGCTTATGAAACAATTCCACAGCTCTGTCAGTAGCAGGAAGCCCATGCTCAACAAGTGTGTTGTCAATATCAAATAGTATTCCTCTATATCCTAAATCATAATATTTTTGAAAATCAATGGCATAAGTAGATTCTGCACATTCATTTGGGTAAAATTTCTTAAACATGTATTCTCCTGATGTGTTATTTATCTAATAATTTCTTGAGTTCATCCATAAATGTGTTGACATCCTTGAACTCTCTATATACTGATGCAAATCTTACATACGCAACAGAATCAAAATCCTTGAGCTTATCCATAAGGAGCTCACCGATTACTGAGCTTGGCATCTCCTGCACGCCCCTGTTGTATATCTCTGTCTCTATATCGTCAGTAAGCTTATTAATCTGCTCCATCGATACCGGTCTCTTATGACAGGATCTAATAATTCCTGCCTGAATCTTTGATCTGTCAAATGGCTCTCTGTTGTTATCTTTCTTGATAACTATCAATGGTATCATTTCTATCTTCTCAAATGTTGTAAATCTCTTACCGCACTTGTCACATTGTCTTCTTCTCTTAATCGCATTGTTCTCTTCTGATGGTCTTGAATCAATAACTCTTGTATTGTCTTCATTACAATAAGGACATTTCATGTGTATACCAGCTTCGCCTTTCTTACTTTTTACACACATTATAAGGCTAAAACTTGCATTTTTCAAGCACTTCTTCCTCATTAACCGCAACGATTATTATATCATCACCAATCTGTTTTACACACCTGCAAGGTATCACATATTCTGTATCATGCCCAAATATTCCGCATATCCTCCCTTCTCCAGGAACAATAATATGTGTAATACAGCATTTGCACAAATCAAATACCAGATCTGTCACATACCCAAGTCTCTTGCAGGTGCATTCATTAATAACTTCCTTATCTCTTAAATCACACATTCTCATATTTAATTATATTAGAATTTTACGACAGATAGAACCTCATTGATTTAAGTGCATTCTTCTCTAATCTGCTTACCTGTGCCTGAGAAATTCCAATTTCTTCAGATACCTCCATCTGCGTCTTTCCCTTAAAAAAACGTAAATCAATTATATTTTGCTCACGTTTTGTAAGCCTGCCAATTGCATCCTTAAGTGCCATATCCTCAACCCAGTTTTCCTCTTTATTTTTTTTATCACTTATTTGATCCATAACATAAAGAGTGTCACCACCTTCTAAATACACCGGCTCATACAGTGAAACCGGGCTCTGTATTGCATCCAGTGCATACACAATTTCTTCCTTGTCAATTCCAAGCTCTGCTGCTATTTCATTCACTGTTGGTTCCCTATTGTTAGCTCTAGTCAATGATTCCTTCGTATATATAGCCTTATATGCCGTGTCTCTGATAGAGCGTGAAACTCTTATGCTGTTGTAGTCTCTTAAATACCTTCTTATTTCACCTATTATCATTGGAACTGCATACGTTGAAAATTTAACATTTTGTGTTACATCAAAATTGTCAACTGCCTTTATAAGTCCTATGCAGCCAATTTGAAACAAATCATCCACATTTTCATTACTCCCAGCGAATCTCTGGATAATACTTAAAACCAAGCGTAAATTACCTTTAATGTATCTTTCTCTTGCAGCTTCGTCACCCTCAGCTATTTTCTCCCACAGTGTATCCTTCTCTTCATTGGTAAGTAATGGTAATTTTGATGTGTTAACACCACAAATTTCAACTTTATATATACCCATATCCGCCTCCATATTATTTTCACTTTTGCTCAATAATAATGATTAACGAATTTGGTCTTATCTATTCTTCCAATTGTTGGTACAGTAAATACTTGAGTTTTCGTAAATTGCACTTTGAAAACAAATAAATCTAACTAAAGTGCC
>CAZBKO010000136.1:0-4747 GCA_964492545.1 uncultured Lachnospiraceae bacterium | reverse complement strand
CCACCTGCATCAGATATTCCGGTTAAAAACAAAATATTGGTCTTAAAATAAGCAGGTATCTTTCTTATCTCTTCAGCAAATAAAAATCCACCACGATCTGTTGGATGTTCTGTTAATTGTATATCCAGCAAAAATAAAGTAAATAAATCCCCACACAGTGAATTTTTAAGTGCTTTGACAGCTTCATTATATGATTGTGCTGAACAAATCGTCCAAGAAGGATATTCAGTTGAGATAGTAGATATAAGCATATCAAGCTGCTCTCGGTTATCCTCGACAATTAATATATTCTGCATAGTTTACAACTCCCCCTTTAAAATTAGTACATATTGTTATTATTATCATTATAGACATATTCTAGCAGAAAAAAGTTTGTATAGATAGCAAAAAATAGTTAGAAAATAAATTTCGTGCTCTCAAACAGTCATTTCGTGCTTGGGACTAAAACGGCAAAGATAAAATAACATATGCGCGAGGAGATGTTAGCTGTCTATTGGATAGTACAGCTATTTATCTATATATCAATATTAACAACAAGTTTACAAATATTACTAATCTGTGGTAAAATTAATAATTGAAAAGTCTGAATAACAAAGTTTGGACATAAGGAGAAATATGTACGAAGATATTTTTAGCTTGGAACTTCCCATAGGTGAGAAGCTGAAGCTTATGAGAAAAAGAATAGTCCCTAATAGTACTGAGATAAAACAACTAAATAGAATTTCGCTCGTTACAGGCATACACGGTGATGAAATGGAAGGGCAATACATTTGTTATGAATTAATTAGAAGAATTGAGTTAAATAGAGATAAACTAATAGGTATTGTAGATATATATCCGGCAGTCAATATGCTCGGGTTGGATAATGCAATACATACAATTCCCAAGGAACGACTGGATATGAATCATATTTTTCCTGGTTCGGAAAATGGAACTATGATGGAGAGAATAGCTCATGCGCTGACAGATAATATTATTGGCTCGTCAATGTGTATCGACATACACGGAAGTGACATATTTTCAAGGGAAAGTCTTCAGGTTAGGGTAAATGAGCATTTTGCAGAGAAGATGATACCATATGCAAGATTGATTAACGCTAATCTAATATGGGTTAATCCTAATCCGGCAGTTTCGGATTCAACATTTACACATAGTATGAACTGTCTTGGCGTTCCAACATTTGCTGTTGAATGTGGCATTGGTAATTCAATTAATCGCACAGATGGCGATAGAATTGTTGATGGAATATTTAATGTAATGGCAGAGTGCGGGATATGGTCAGGTGACACATGCGAAATAGTGGATGTGCCTGTGTGCTATGATGATGGCGTTGACTTTTTAAGGGCAGAATATGCAGGCCTGTTTATTTCGGAACAGAGGATGAGTGATGATATAATAGAGGGGCAGCTCATAGGAACAATTGTTGATGCAATGAACAATGAAGTGCTTCAGGAAATCAGGGCACCGCACGATGGGATGATATTTACGATACGTGAATTTCCAATGGTATATGAGGGTGCGCTTATTTCACGAATTCTGATCAGAAAAAGGGGTGAGTGAAATGAATAAAGTAGAAGTATGCAGAATTAAGTCACCTTATAGAGATGATATGATTGTGAATGGTTACAGCTTTGGAAAGGGTGAGAAATCGGCGTGTATAATAGGCTCCATGAGAGGAACAGAAATACAGCAGACTTACATTTGTTCCAAGCTGGTGAGCAAATTAAAAGAACTTGAGAAGAACGGGAATATAAGTTCTAACAAGGAAATTATGATAATTCCAACTGTCAATCAATATGCACTTAATACCGGAAGAAAGTTTTGGGGTGTTGAGGATGAAGATATTAACAGAGCATTTCCAGGTAGAATATCGGGAAAGACTAATGAGAGAATAGCGATGCAGATAATGAATAGTGTGAAGGATTATTCATTTGGAATACAGTTTCCGTCCTTTTATATAGATGGAGAATTTATGCCACATGTGAGAATGATGGAAACAGGATATCAGAACACATCATTGGCAAATTTATTTGGACTACCATTTGTTATGGTAAGAAAGCCACAGCCAATTGATACAACGACGCTGAATTATAATTGGCAGAATGAAATGACAGCTGCATTTTCTGTGTACTCAGGTTACAATGAGACAATTAATGATGAATTGGCGAAACAGTCAGTGTCAGCGGTACTTAGATTCCTCACGAGAATGGGAATCATTCGTTATGATAGTATGAGCGGATATATAAGCCATGTTATAGAAGAAGAGTCACTTAAAAATGTGTATTCAGGCAAAGGAGGAATACTCCACAAGCTTAGAAATATTGGAACAGAGGTACATTATGGAGAAGTTGTAGCAGAGGTTCTTGATCCCTTTGAGGGAGATGTCAGAGAACAGATAATGTCACCAACAGACGGAATCATTTTTTTTGCACAAAGAGAGCCATTGGTTAATGAGTCAGATGTGGTATTCAAAATTGTGCGAAGGATTCATGAATAAATACAAGAAAGGACACTAAAGTGTAAAGGTGAAAAGGATGAAACTTGGAGGAAAAATCGCAGCATATGTATTGGCAGCGGCAGCATTTATTTTTGGATTGCTGGAATTATTATTTGCATGCATGAAGAAGGAGTACGGAGATGTATCAGGACTAAAGGCTATGGATATATTAGGAATTGTTTTAATGATGCTGACAGCACTTGGAGTTGTTGGAATTGTTTTACTGATGCAGGTTACAAAGAAGAACAACTTAATAGGAATAATAGATTTTGCATTAGCAGTTAATTTTATTATTAATATTATCGTACAGGCAATCAACATGAAACATTATGAAAGTTATGAAGTTGGATACATCTATGTTCCATATATTTTCTTATTTATAATTTTTGCAATATTAGCAATTCTTTGCGGAGTATGCATGCTTATTAAGAAATTTGGACCTTTTGTACTTGCATCGCAGGCTGCAATATTTGGATATTTGGGTATTACGGCATTAATATCCGGCATTCAGATGATGTTCAATGATAATTTGAGTACAAGTAAGCTTGGAATATTCCAGGGATGGGCATTTACATTTGTTTCAATAATAATGCTTATAGCCGCTCAGTCAATGTGCTCAAATAAGAATAATGAAGCGTAAATTATTAACAAACACATTTATTGTTGCACTTCTTGCCATGGTATGCTGCATACTATGGGGAAGTGCATTTCCTTGCATAAAAATAGGCTATAATATATTTGATATTTCTGGAAATGCAGCGGCGGAACAAATAGAATTTGCGGGAATAAGATTTGCAATTGCCGGGGTTATGGTTATTGTCTTTGGGAGCATTATTAACAGGAAAATACTATTTCCGAAGGGGAAAGAGTGGACAAGGGTAATAATTCTCAGCATGTTTCAAACGATATATCAGTATGTATTTTTCTATCTCGGACTGGCACATACAACAGGTGTTAAATCCTCAATTATCATAGGTTCAAATGTATTTATTGCCATATTTGCAGCATGCTTTGTGTTTCATCAGGAGAAATTCAATACATATAAGCTGATTGGATGTGTTGCCGGATTTGCAGGTGTTATTCTAATAAATGTATACGGCAGCAGCGTGGATATGTCATTTGCGATAAATGGCGAGGGATTTATTTTTTTGGCAGCAACATCTTATGCCATATCGTCGGCACTGATGAAGAAATATTCAGTTGATACTAACACAATGATGCTCAGTGGATATCAGTTTCTGTTTGGCGGTGTAATTATGACTGTATTCGGAATTATGTTTGGTGCAAAGGTAAGCGTTCACAATGGAAAACAAGGTGCTATGCTTATATATCTTTCGTTAATATCAGCGGTGGCATACAGTCTTTGGAGTATTTTGCTTAAATATAATGATATTTCAAAGGTTTCGGTATTTGGATTTATGAATCCGGTATGTGGTGTTATTTTGTCGGCCATACTGCTTAGAGAAGGTGGAGACGCTTTTGGAGTTAAATCCATTGTGTCTTTAGTATTAGTTTGTATAGGAATAGTAATAGTTAATGTGGGAAATAAATTTACTTGTAGAAAATAATTGAGGGTAGTATAATTAAGGTATTAAATGGTGATTTGGAGTGTAATATGTATGGAGACGAAGAAGATATTTATTGGCTCTGCCAAACCGGGAATGAAATTAATCAGTGACGTATATGATTTGGATAGCAGGTTTATTATTCCAGCAGGCACTATTTTGGACGAGGATGGAATTAAAAAGCTTAAGTTATATTCGGTTTTTTCACTAAACGTTGAGGTTCAGGAAGAGAAGAAAGTAATTAAAAGTGAGGAAGACCAGGGCTTCTTTGAGAAACTCAAGGGTTCTGATGATTTTATACTATTTGAAGAGAAATTTTCAGAATCGGTTGAAGGACTTAAGAATAATTTGAACGACATTGTTGCTAAGAATGCGCCTGTTGATGCAGATTTAATGCTTAAGGGTATTAAGGAGGTTATAGCATCTAACAAGAAAGGTCACAATATGTTTGACATGCTTAATTGTATGCGTGGATATGATGATCTTACATATGTTCATTCAATGAATGTTGCATTGATATGTAATGTTATGGCGGGATGGCTGGGAAGATCCCAAGAGGAAATAGATATATTGACTATGGCAGGCCTGCTTCATGATATAGGCAAGCTGAGAATACCTGTTAAGATAATTACCAAGCCTGGAAAGTTAACTGATATGGAGTATAAGATTGTCAAGTCTCATCCGA
>CAZBKO010000135.1:0-4763 GCA_964492545.1 uncultured Lachnospiraceae bacterium | reverse complement strand
AATGTCTTTTTCATAAAAATTTATTAACTGCTATGTCACTAACTAAATGACATTGCCAAAAAAGGGGGAGATTTTACATATAGTAACTATATATTTTATTTACCGTAGTAAGCTTTAAGGAACATATCCTTAAGTTCAGACATTAATGGATATCTTGGATTAGCACCTGTACACTGATCATCAAATGCATTTTCAACCATTTCATCAAGTGTATCAAGGAAGTACTTCTCATCTACGCCGTACTCTTTAATTGTCTTCTTAATTCCAACTGTTGCCTTAAGTTCTTCAATCTTCTTAATGAATTTCTTAAGAGTATCTTTGTCATCCTTACCTGTTACGCCACAGAAGTTAGCACATTCAACATATCTCTGAAGTGTATGTGGGTACTGGTACTGTGAGAATGTTCCCATCTTAGTTGGGCACTCATCTGCATTGTATTCAACTACTAAGCTGATTAATAATGCATTTGCAACACCATGTGGTAAATGATGATATGCACCAAGCTTATGAGCCATTGAGTGACATACACCGAGGAATGCATTGTTAAATGCCATACCTGCCATACAAGAAGCATCTGCCATCTTCTGTCTAGCTTCAACATCTGTTCCATCAGCATATGCTCTTGGTAAATATTCAAATACATTCTTCATAGCCTTAAGTGCAAGACCATCTGTGTAATCTGTTGCCATAACTGATGCATATGCTTCAAGAGCATGTGTTAATACATCGACACCTGATGCGCTTGTTAAGCCCTTAGGCTGGCTCATCATATTATCTGTATCAACGATTGACATATTTGGCATTAATTCGTAATCAGCAAGTGGATATTTAACTCCTGTTTCCTGATCTGTGATAACTGCAAATGAAGTTACCTCTGAACCAGTACCTGAAGATGTAGGAATAGCTACAAAGTAAGCTTTCTCGCCCATCTTAGGGAATGTGTATACTCTCTTTCTGATATCGATAAATCTCATAGCCATATCCATGAAGTCAACTTCTGGATGTTCGTACATAACCCACATAATCTTACCAGCATCCATAGCTGATCCACCACCAAGTGCGATAATGCAGTCTGGCTGGAATCTTGTCATAGCTGCAGCACCTTCGATAGCGTTGTCAAGTGTTGGGTCTGGATGAACGTTTGAGAAACATTCATAAACGATTCCCATTTCATTTAATTTATCTGTGATTGGTTTTACATATCCATTCATATATAAGAATGAGTCAGTTACGATAAATGCTCTCTTCTTACCAAGTACATTCTTTAATTCATCAAGTGCAACTGGCATACAGCCCTTCTTGAAGTATACCTTTTCAGGTGTTCTAAACCAAAGCATGTTTTCTCTCCTCTCAGCAACAGTCTTAATGTTAAGTAAGTGTTTAATTCCAACGTTCTCTGATACAGAGTTTCCACCCCATGATCCACAACCAAGTGTAAGAGAAGGTGTAAGTTTGAAGTTGTATAAATCACCGATACCACCATGTGAAGAAGGTGTGTTAATAAGGATACGGCAAGTCTTCATTGCTTCATAATGCTTCTGAATCTTTTCTGATTCATTAACATCAATGTATAATGAAGAAGTATGTCCATAACCACCATCTGCAACAAGACGTTCTGCCTTTGCGATAGCTTCATCAAATGTCTTAGCTTTGTACATTGCAAGTACTGGAGAAAGTTTTTCATGAGCGAATTCTTCTGAAATATCAACGCTTTCAACTTCACCAATGATAATCTTTGTAGCTTCTGGAACATCTACACCAGCTAAAGCTGCGATTGTATGTGCGCTCTGTCCAACGATTTTAGCATTAAGAGCACCATTTATAATAATTGTTTTTCTAACTTTTTCGATTTCGTCCTTCTTAAGGAAGTAACATCCACGAAGTTCAAATTCTTTCTTAACTTCTTCGTAAATGCTTGCAAGAACAGTAACAGACTGCTCAGAAGCACAAATCATACCATTATCAAATGTCTTTGAATGAATGATTGAGTTAACTGCCATTTTAACATCTGCAGTTTCATCTATAATAACAGGAGTATTTCCGGCACCAACGCCAAGAGCTGGCTTTCCAGAAGAGTAAGCAGCCTTAACCATACCAGGACCGCCTGTAGCAAGGATTGTATCTGCACCCTTCATAACTTCATTTGTAAGTTCAAGTGATGGAGTATCGATCCATCCGATAATTCCAGCTGGTGCTCCAGCTGCAACTGCTGCATCTAATACAACCTTAGCTGCTGCGATTGTAGATTTCTTAGCACGTGGATGTGGGCTAATGATGATACCATTTCTTGTCTTTAATGAAATAAGTGTTTTGAATATAGCTGTTGAAGTTGGGTTAGTTGTTGGAATAACAGCTGCTATAAGTCCGATTGGTTCTGCAACCTTCTTAATTCCATATGCCTTATCTTCTTCGATAACGCCACATGTCTTAACATTTCTATATGCATTATGGATATGCTCTGCTGCGTAGTTATTCTTGATAACCTTATCTTCAACAATACCCATACCTGTTTCTTCTACTGCCATCTTAGCAAGAGGGATTCTCTGCTTGTTAGCTGCTGATGCTGCAGCGAAGAAAATCTTATCTACCTGTTCCTGTGTGTAAGTAGCAAATATTCTCTGAGCTTCTCTGATCTCTTCCATACGCTTTAATAATGCATCAACATTATCAATTACTTCTGGAGTTACTGGTTTAGTTTCTTTCTTAGTTGCCATGATTAATCCTCCTAATTTTTCATGTGTTAACATTGTTAAATCACTGTTAATTTTTTAACAATTTGAATTATATAGTATTGTTAAAATTTTGTCAATACTATTTCAGATATTTTTTCATTTTTTTCGACACTTCCATTTCTACCAATTTACTCCTATTGAATAAATGTTACAAAATTGTTACAATCCTATCTGTACTTAGCTAATACAAATACATTTACAGGAGGATTACTACTATGTGTTTTAAATTATTTGGTAACTGCGATATTTTAACATTTATCCGTAATTGCTTTGGCTGCAGATAAATATATCATTTAGGTCCCTACTCTGACCCGTATATTTTGTATAAAAAAGGTACCGGAATTATCTAAACTCCGGTACCTTTTATGTAGTTTAATACTGTTTAATATGTTTTGCAAGAACATATCCTGTATAACTCTTGCCTTTGATGCTTATCTTTATGGCATACCATTTTCTGCCATATCTATCCTTAACTGTCTTAGTTATTCTAACACTTCTTTTATATGAAAGTTTTGTAAGTATTGCCGATGAAACTGATGCCTTTTTTCTGACATTGAGCACATCAACCTTAACCTTACCCCTATTCTCTACATTTACCCAGCCACCGGCTAAATAACCTTTATAAGTTTTTCCATTCTTCTTATATGAAACCTTGTACCACTTAATTCCTTTTGAATCATAAGTAGCTGCAAGTATTTTTACAGACGTTCCTTTTGAAAGCTTTACTACCTTCTTAAATGAGCTTCCAGCATGATTTCTTAAATATGAAGCTGATTTAGTTACTGCATATTTTGTATAGCTAGCATCTGTGTATCTTGTTAATACATTTGAAAATGTTCCATAATAATACTTTCCATTAACTACTTTGTATGCTCTTACCTTATAATAATACTCTTTCTGAGATGAAAGTCCTTTATTAGTATAAGATGTTGTATTTGCAGATTTTATTGTTCTTATTTTCTTGTAGCTTCCATCATATGCTGTGGCTCTGTATATCTGATATCCTGTAGCATTTGCTTTTGACCATTTAATTGTCATTGATGATTTAGTAATATTTTTAGCTCCAACACCTGATATCTTTTTAGGTATAATTATGAAAGAAATATTCTTTGTTCCTGTATAATTTCCCTTTGCCGTAATTTTTATTGTTGCAGTACCTATATTAGTATTTGAAGCATATGATAACGTGTAATCAACATTCTTTACAAGGGTTCTGCTTCCATATTTTATGATTAAGTTTGGTTTTATAGCTTTTCCCGTATAATTTTTTGAAGCTATCGGTGCAACACTGCATGTAAGAATTGATCTTGACTGTATAGTAAATGTTTTCTTAACCGTTCCTTTATAATTTCCAATTCCTGTAATCGTTGCGGTTGCAGTTCCTTTATTGATGTTATTGCTATATGTTACCTTGTAATCAACATTATTTTTAAGCGATGCTGATGAATATGTAGTTGCCGGTATAGGTCTTAGAGCGCTTCCTGAGTACACCTGCGATGCTATTGATGAAAAATATCCAAGTTCAATATTTCTTTGTGTTATGTTGAATGTAATAACTTTTGTTCCCCTGTAATTTCCAATACCACTCAGTATTATCTTAGCTTTTCCCGCATTAGTATTGTTAGAATATGCTATTGTATAATCTCTATCCTGAACTAGCGAACCAAAAGTATTTTCAAGAATAATCTGTGGCTTAATCTCATATCCGGAATATTCTACAGCAGCCACATTATTAGTCCAAAATCTTGAAGTTGAAATGTCCGCTCCTGCTATTTCATATTCAATTTTAATTGTTCCCGAATATGTACCTTTACCCTTTATTATTGCTGTTGCTGTTCCAATGGAAATATTATTGCTGTAATCTATTAAATACATATCTGCATTAAGAACAGTATTTCCTGATTTTACAATGAATTCCGGGCAAATCTCCTCTCCCGTGTACTCCTGATAATCAACATTATAAACAGTTATCTTATGTTTGTGTCAAGTAAACGTTGGCAAATTTTTAACTGTTTTTCAAAAATGATATTT
>CAZBKO010000134.1:0-4908 GCA_964492545.1 uncultured Lachnospiraceae bacterium | reverse complement strand
TAAAGTCTTTTGCTCCTGACTGAATTGATTCAATAACCATTGCCTGCTGTCCCATAGCAGAACACATAATTACTGAAGCTCCCGGATCTAATTCTTTTATTTTCTTAAGTGCCTGGATTCCATCCATTTCTGGCATTGTGATATCCATTAATACAAGATCAGGTTTAACATCTGAATATTTTTCAATAGCTTTTACACCATTCTCTGCTTCACCTGCTACATTGTATCCGTTCTTTGTAAGGATATCCTTAATCATCATTCTCATAAAAGCTGCATCATCGCATATTAAAATATTTTTTGCCATATCTTTCTCTCCAATCGTAAAAAATATTAATTACTTAATTATTTCAGTAACTCGTACACCAAAGCTTTCTTCTATTACGACTACTTCGCCTTTGGCTATGAATTTGCCGTTAACCAACACATCTATTGGTTCACCTGCAATCTTGTCTAGTTCTATAATTGTTCCTGGTGCAAATTCAAGAATATCCTGTATTGACTTGGTTGTCCTTCCCAATTCAACTGTTACTTCCAAAGGAACATCCATAATAAGATTAATGTTTTCCTTTTGAGTAACTGCGGAAAGATCTCCTGTAAACTGCTGGAATGTTGCCGGCTGAACATTGATTTCCGGTGCAGGCTGCATCGGCTGTCCATAAGGCATTTGCTGCGGATATCCCATTGGAGGGTATCCTGCCTGCGGATATCCCATTGGCGGGTATCCATTCATCATAGGCTGACCATACTGTTGATTCATGGCCTGAGGATTCTGTGCCTGAGCCTGTTGCTGTACACTCTCCTGCTGCTGCGGTTGTGGTGTAACCGGTGGTGTTGCAGCTGGTTGTTCATTAACGGGTTCTGCTTCCGGTTCATCATCATGAACCAAAAATCTATTACATAAATCCTTGGCAAATTCAACAGGAAACAACTGCATTATCTCGCTGTCTACCAAGTCACCTATGGTCATTCTAAATGAATTTCTTACAAATCCATTTTTCAGGAACGATGCTAATTCATTTTCATCTATCGCTCCATTTAGGTCTATAAGACTTGCAATTGGTGGACTAATATCAATCTTCATGTTCATCATAGATGACAATGAAGTCGACGCTGAACCCATCATCTGGTTCATCGCTTCTGAAATTGCACTGAGGTGCAATTCTCCAAGTTCACCCTCTGTATTTGAACCATCGCCGCCCATCATAAGGTCAGCAATTATCTTAACATCATTTTCTTTAAGAATTAATATGTTGTTTCCATCTAATCCTTCTCTGTATGATATCTGTATAAACACACATGGTTTATCATAACTTTTTACAAGATCATCCCAGCGTGAAAACGTTACTACCGGTGTACTAATATTTACCTTCTGATTAACCAAAGATGATAATGTAGTAGCCGCGGTTCCCATACTTATGTTGGATATTTCGCCTATAGTATCTTTTTCAAGATCTGTAAGGAATTCACCTTCAGACGGCTGTTCCGATTCTGAAGATGCGGATGTATCATCGCCCATGCCGTTTAGTAATGCATTAATTTCTTCCTGTGAAAGCATTCCATCCATAGTTCCTACTCCTCTCTAATTATTGATGTCACTCTTACTGCGTAGTTGTCAGAAAAAGAGCCAGGCATTGCCTTGAATTTTTTGATATTGCCAACATATACCTGAAGTTCATCTTCAATATTGGCATCTAGCTTAATTATATCGCCTCTTTGCAGGTTAACAAAATCATTAACTGATATTGTACTGCTTCCCAACACCGCTTTAACCGGTATTTTGGCTTTTTGAATTAAGGACTCAATTGTTTCCTGATAGGACTCATCATCCTTTTCCTGCATTGTAGAATACCAATACTTAGTATTCAGCTTGTCCATTACAGGTTCAAGTGTGATATATGGAAGACATATATTCATCAACCCTTCTACATCACCTATTCTTATATTCAAAGTCACAATTGCAATCATCTCACTTGGTGATATGATTTGTGCAAACTGTGAATTTGTTTCTATTCTTTCAAGTCTTGGATGAAGTGCCACAACATTCTGCCATGGTTCTCTTATTAAATCAACGCATATCGAAAAGATTCTCTCAATTATACTGATTTCTATTTCAGAGAAATTTCTTTTCTTTTCCAGTGCATTACCCATTCCTCCAAGCAACCTGTCAACTATTGCATATCCAAGATTTGATGCCAGCTCCATAATAACATTTCCATTTAGCGGAGAAAACTCAACAATTCCAAGTAAAACAGGATTTGACAATGCATTTGCAAATTCCGAATAAGCTACCGCCTCAGAATTCATAACCTCTACTTGTACATTTTTCCTTAAATATGCCGGTAAATTAGTGTAAAGCAATCTACCATAATGTTCAAAAATTATTTCCAAGGTTCGAAGATGCTCTTTGGAAAACTTAGCTGGTCTGGCAAAATCGTAATTTTTAACCTGTTGTTCGTTATTTTCTTTGTATTCATCAACATCAAGCTCACCTGAACTCAATGCCTTTAGCAGATTATCAATCTCGTCCTGCGATAATACCTCGCTCACTCATCTTCACCTCCAAGTCATATTATCTCTAGCATTTCTATTGTAGTGTCGTCTTATCGAAAATAACCTCAACAATAAATTTTGAGTCATACAATTTTTGTAAATCTTCTACTGCTTCTTTTCTTATTATCTCAGGATTAGAGAGCATCTCTGAGTATGTATGCTGCTGAATTATATCCTGAATATGCTGAGTGATTACTGCCTTTTGCTTTTCGAGGCCACTATAATACTTAGAGTAATCATCATCTTTTGTATATAAAGCTAATGAAGGGTAAACAACTGCATAATGCTTTGCTCCATCTGCTCCATTCTTTAGCTGTATAGTTAACTTCTCATCCAATGTATAATACTCTAATTCTTCAATTGGAATATCAGCTACATTGACATCTTCTTTTTCGTCGAGTTCCAAATCTAATACTTTACAAATCTTGTTTACAAGATTGTTTGTGTCCTGCATTGGTTTTATTAATACAAATACAAGAATTCCTGTTAACACTGTATTAGTTAAAACTAATACCAATAAAATTATATTTAATAAGCTTTTCTTCATATATGCCTCGCATTCTTAGATATATATTTAATAGCCTGAAAGTTCATTATATATCTTAATTTCTACTCTTCTGTTCTGTGCCCTGCCATCTGATGTGTCATTGCTTGCTATTGGTTCATATTCACCTCTTCCGGATGACTTCATTTTCTTAACATCAAGCTTCTTGTTCTGCACAAGATACATCATTACACTCTTTGCTCTGGCACTTGACAAATCCCAGTTATCATCATATTTCGGGTCATCCAAAAGTGGTACATTATCTGTATGCCCTGTTATTTCAATCATGTTAGATGAATAGTTCTTAAGGATATCACCTACTTTGCTCACAAGCGGTGTTGCATCGCTTCGAAACGTTGATGCAGCCGGATCAAACAGCAATGCCCCATTGAGAGTTATCTGAACATACTGTGATGTGAAATCAATATCCAGCTGTTCTCCTATTCCCTGCGCCTGAGCTAATTGTTCCATTGCCTCAGCCATTTCCTCTGACTGTTCCAGCATTTCCTGGTACTTCGAATCTTTAAGCATTTCAACAAGTTGATCTTTCTCCCCCTGTGAAAGGCTTTCCATAATAGTACTAGGATCTCCATCCTGATTGACGCCAAGTGTTTCATAGTAATCGCTTAGCTCGTTAAGATCATCAACGCCACTGGAAATCAAGGTTCCCTCAATAACCGAAGTTGAGCCACCCTCCATAACACCAAAACTGGCTGACAGTGATGCAACAAGCTGTTCGAATTTATCTTCATCTACTGATGACATCGCAAATAGTAAAACGAAAAAGCATAGTAAAAGATTCATTAAGTCACTAAACGTGGCCATCCACGCCGGTGAACCTGATGGTGCTTCTTCTTCTTTCCTCTTAGCCAATGCTATTCACCTCCGTTGCCCTCTTCTTCAGAACTTCCCATAGCTGCTCTCTGTGCAGGTGAAAGGAATGATTTAAGTTTTTCTTCAATAACTCGTGGATTCTCTCCTGCCTGAATTGAAAGTAAACCTTCAATCATGACTTCCTTGAGCATAATCTCCATATCGTTATTATATTTCAACTTACCTGAAATTGGAATACATATCCAATTGGCAAGGAGTGAACCGTATAAAGTGGTCAAAAGGGCTACAGCCATATTAGGACCTACCGATGAAATATCGCTAAGGTTCTTAAGCATATTAACAAGTCCTACAAGAGTACCAATCATACCCCATGAAGGACCCATTGCTGCCAATGATTCGTAAAATCCAATTACCTTCTTATGTCTGGTCTCTACACATGCAAGTTCAGTTTCCATAATTGCTCTTACAAGCTCCGGATCTGTACCATCAACAATAAGTAAAACACCTTTTTTCATAAACTGATCTTCGAGGCTGTTCGCTGCTTCTTCAAGAGCAAGTAACCCCTCTTTACGAGCTACATTGGATAAATCTATTATATTCTTAATTGTTTCCGCATCATTATTCTTCGGTGCCTTAATTCCTATCTTAAACGCCTTCAATGCATTCAAGAAATTAGGAATCGTATACGATATCAATACACTGCATGCAGTACCACCAAGTGTGATAATAATCGATGTTAAATCGTAAAAGTTTCCAAGACCTGCAACACCCTGATCACCTGTTACAATACCAAGGAAAACCATTCCTGCACATGCCACGATACCTATAATCGAAGCCAAATCCATTGCATTCACCTGCCTAATCTACTAGTCTGTACTCATTCTTATTTATTCTATCACATTAATACATATTTCGCTATTGTTTTTATATTATTTTTGTATTTTTTTATATAATATTACACGTTTCTAAATATTTCGCGT
>CAZBKO010000133.1:0-5045 GCA_964492545.1 uncultured Lachnospiraceae bacterium | reverse complement strand
ATATGCTTTCTAGATGCTATTTCAGGCACAACTCCACCATACAGGGTATGTAATGCTATTTGCGATGAGATAACATTTGACAGTACTTCCCTGCCATTTACCACTACCGCTGCTGCCGTTTCATCACATGAACTTTCTATTGCTAATATAGTTACATCTTTATTCATCATCTTTATCATCGATAAGCTTCCAATATAGTATCTTCCACTTACCCTCCTTATCCTTTCTCATAACATATTTCTCAGAAGATTTTACTGTTCCTGAATCTCCCTTGGTGTAATAAACGCAGGTAATAGATGCATATTTTTGTTTCTTCAATGTATAATATTCAACATCTCTGCTTCCTGCAAGCATACATGATGATATCTTTCTATTATCTTCATTAAATACTTTAATATCATCACACAACCTTGTAAAGTACTCCTCATATGGATTGTGTTCTATCAGCTCGTCATCCATCATAGCTCTCGCCTGTGTTGATAGCTTAATTAACTGTTCATTTGAATAATCTTCATTATAAAAGCATAACATTATCCTATTATATAATTTTACAACTTCTCTTGGTGTTTCCGGATATGAAGTTGTGAGGTCTTTATTGATGATTTTTTGAATTTCTGTTATTTCTTCTTCCGGTTCATCCTTTTCAGACTTTTTGTCTAAATAATTATAGTATATTATTCCAAGTGCCGCCAGAATTACAACAACAATCAATACTCTTGCTTTTTTCATTATCCTTCACCACCTTCTGTATATTTATTAATCCTCAAATGCTAATTCGACCTGCTTACCATCCTTGCCTGCATAAGAGTTGGGAAAAATTCTTCTTACTTCATCCATGTAATCATTTGGTCTTATCAATGATGGGCTAAAATGCGTAAGCCACATCTCTTTTGGTCTTGATTTTATGGCAATATCTGCTGCCTCATAAAATGTCATATGCTTATATTCTTTTGCCTTATTTATCTTATCCTTTTCGCCGTACATTCCTTCACATATAAGCAAATCTGATTCATATGCGTTATCAATAATTGATTGAACCGGTCTCGTATCCGTGCAGTATGTGAGCTTTATACCTTTTCGGGATGGACCCAGCACCATTTCCGGTGTAAATGTCTTTCCAGCCTCTTCAATGACTTCACCCTTTTGAAGTCTGTTCCAATAGCACATAGGTATATCATGCTGCTGTGCCAGCTCCGGATGGAACTTACCCGTTCTGTTTATAGATATACTATAACCGTAGCATAATACATTATGATTTACTTTAAAAGCTGTTATTGTCATTCCGCATATCTCGATTGTATGTTCCGGAAGAGTCAGTTCTATAAACTTAATGTTAAATGGCAATTCAGGTGCGATGACCCTTATTGAATTCACAACCCGTTCAACACCTTTAGGTCCAACTATTGTAAGGTCTTCTTTTCTATCAGCATTTCCCATTGTAAGCAAAAGTCCCGGAAGTCCACTTATATGATCGGCATGAAAATGTGTAAAGCATATTACATCTATTGGCTTAAAATTCCATCCAACCTCCTTGATTGCTACCTGAGTTCCCTCTCCACAGTCAATAAGCATGTTACTTCCATTGTATCTAGTCATTAAAGCTGTTAATTTTCTTCTTGGCAAAGGCATCATACCTCCACATCCAAGCAAGCATACATCTAGCATCTATTTTACCATCCTATATCATCTCATTGCTCTCTTCCCTGGTGATAGGAATTGCAAATTCTTCTATAATCTTATTATAACACTTTTCACATATATCAAAAGAGTCAATTTCACCATCTTTATTTGAAAAAAATCCCCACAGATATTCCACGTTGAAGATTCCTTCCTGTATTACACCATTGTGTTCTTTAAAGGTTTTCCCACATTTGTTGCAAAATACTTTATTATCTTGTCTCATATGATTACCTACGCCTTTCAATCTTTTGTTATTCATACACATTATAATGTATCTGAATTCAAATTAACATAAGTAATATTTAGCATTTTTATTCTAATCGTTTCCACATAATCACTGCATCCTCTATAGGCTTTTCGTAAAAATGTCTTCTTATTCCTTCATTTACAAATCCTAATTTTTCGTACAGCCTGATGGCATGTATATTTCCTACTCTTACTTCTAATGTAAAACTATTAAGCTGTTTCTTTATGCCTTCTTCTATGAGAAATTCCATAATGTTTTTTCCTATACCACTTCTTCGATAATTCTCATCAACAGCTACATTCGTAATATCGCCTTCATCGATTATAATCAGCATACCACCATAGCCCACAATATTTCCCTCTGATTCAGCTACACAGAAAATAGAATTTTCATTGGTTACTTCTTTTAAAATCGAATTGTAGGACCATGGTACTGAAAAACATTTTTTCTCCAGCTCACTGACCTGTTCAACATCTTTTTCTTCAATATATCTGATTTTCACTTATATTCCTTCTTTTTCTTTGAGTTCTCTCTCTGCCTGTGACAACCTCAAATAATCAGGTTCATGCGCATCTGCTGTTTCTATTTTGCCTGCAGCATAATATTTTAGTCCAAGTGCTCCCGCTGAGGATGCTCTCTGACGGCTAAGATGAGCCGGAGCATATTCAAAATGCACAGTAGCATTCTCATCAATGTATTCCTTAAATACAGGCACTCCATCCCCAAGGAATATTACCTCCTTATTTAGCTCATTAATTTTCGCCATAAGTTCTTCCATCATCATAGGTGTCTGGTCCATTACAGTCTTGAATTCATTGTCCACAAATGTGTAGATTCCTGCGTATACCTGACCCCTTCTCGCATCCATAATCGGACATATAAGTTTCTCTGTATCATAGAAATTGTATGCCATTGCTTCCAATGTTGGTATATGAATTAATGGCTTTTCGAGAGCCAATCCAAGCCCTTTTGCCGTTGCAGAACCAATTCGAAGTCCTGTAAACGAGCCAGGTCCTCCTGATACAGCTATTGCGTCTATTTCATTTAAATCTAAATCGATCATTTTAGATATTTCGCCAAGCATTGGTAATAATGTTTGAGAATGTGTCTTCTTATAATTAACTATATATTCTGCTAATACCTTTTCATCATCAACTACTGCCACTGCAACCACAAGAGAAGATGAATCTATTGCTAATATCTTCATTTTGTCTACCGACCTTTCATATCACTTACTGTTATTTTTCTATAATCAAAACTCTTTTCTAAATTCTTCTCAATCACTATCTGCGTGTAATACTCCGGCAAAATATCGCTTATAAGCTCTGCCCATTCAATCAGGCATACGCCTTCACCATAAATGTAATCCTCATAGCCAATCTCATCCATTTCATATACATCTGATATTCTATATACATCAAAATGGTAAAATGGCAGTCTTCCCTCCGGATACTCCTGTACTATAGTAAATGTCGGACTATTAACCGGTTCGGTTATACCTAGTCCGGCAGCGAATCCTTGGGTAAATACAGTTTTTCCTACTCCAAGGTCACCGGTTAGGCAATATACCTCCGATGGCTTTGCCTTTTTTCCAAGTTTTTTACCAAACTCAAATGTTTCCTTTGCGCTATATGTTTCTCTATTCATCTATTTAATAGTTACCTTTCTGCACTGAACATTGTCTGCAATTATGTGTTTGAATTTGTCAAAATTGTCGCCTATCTGCTCCTTTGGAAAAATAAATGCTCTAATTGGTGATAAGTATACAACCACAATGTTCTTAGAACTTGTCACTTTGATTACTTCATCCCAGTTAATGTGCATGCTCTGCTCACCTTGAGTAATATCAATTCCATCCCCCGTAAATGTATAGCATAGTGGATGGTTAAAGGAATCATTTGCCTTAACCTGTTTCTTAGACTTCATATACAATGTAAGTGGATTAATCACTGTAAATAATAGTGCAATAATCATAAACATAATCTTGTATGTTATGTTGAATTCGTTCCAATATATACACAATCCAACTACTGCCATAGTGCTGATAAATACGCCCACGAAGCCCATAATGCTTTTGTATGCATGCACTAGCATAAATTCATACATGCTATTAACATCTATCTTGGTTTCAATAAATAATTCTTTATTAGTATCGTCCATGTAAATTCCTCCGTAAAATAAAAACTGCGAATACAGTGTTTCTGTAGATTCGCAGTTTATTATATCATATTAATCTAATTAAGTGAAGTTATAACTTTACTTTCAAAATCGAACTTATTGGTTTGTAAATCAGAAATGTTACAACCGATACGAGCACACCCTTTATAAGGTTAAATGGTGCTACTATAAATATTGCAAATGTTGCAACATCTGTAACTGATGCATTTAACTTCGTACCAAGTGATACAATTCTATCTATCGGCCATCCGTACAATACAGCAAATACAGGGATTAAGAATAATGCATTAAGTGTTGAACCTGCTATTGTCAGGAACACTGTTCCAACACTCATTCCTACTACTGCATTTTTTCTAGTCTTTCTAAACTGATAAATAAGTGATGCTGGAACTATAAATGCACATCCTACCATGAAATTTGCAAATTCCCCGACAAATGCTGTGCTTGTTGGCTTAATCACTAACTTAATAAGAATCTTTACGAATTCGCAAACTACACCAGGCACTGGTCCAAGTATAAAACCACATATCAGCACTGGTATTTCACTGAAATCCAACTTATACATATCGGCGGGTGCAAACCATAATGGCACTTCTATATACATAAGCACTGCTGCAACTGCTGCAAACATTGCAACAAGTGTTATTTTCTTTGTTCTGGATACCTTCTGATATCCCTCTCTCTTGCAAAGTACTCTCTCCGCTATTATAGCGATTGCAAATAACGCGACAATCATTATTATCGCTGCTGTGAAAATTCCTATTTTTCCTTTTGATAAATCCCAAAATTTCTTTAATGTTTCCATATTGATTACCTCTTTCCTGATATAATTATATTATCGAGGAAGAAAAAAGCCCTGAATCAAATAAAGATTCAGGGCAAATATTATACATAATTATCTCTAATTATATACATGTTCTTCTCTCATCCAGACTTTACT
>CAZBKO010000132.1:0-5137 GCA_964492545.1 uncultured Lachnospiraceae bacterium | reverse complement strand
GGCACTTTGGAAAGATATATTCATTTTTTAATTACAATTTGCGGAAACTCAAGATGTCAATGAAATAATTAAAAAATCTTATTCTTTCAGTGAAGTTTTTTCTGTAACCTCAACAACCTCGTCATAGCATGAGAAAATGTCGTCAACAGAAGCTTTGTCGAGTTTAGGTGTAATGAGACTAACAACAGGAATAACAGCGAGACCTGCAACCATTGCAATTGCTCCGGCATTAATTGGTGATTCGATATAACCTATGTACATATTTGAAACTGTTATACCGACACCTGTTGCGAAGCTTGCCCATATAGCAGCCTTGCTTACTTTTTTCCAGTACAGTCCATATAGGAATGGAGCAAGGAATGCACCGGCAAGAGCTCCCCATGAAATACCCATAAGCTGTGCAATAAATGTTGGAGGATCAAGTGCAATTACAACTGAAATTACTATAAAGAATACAATAAGTATCTTCATTACAATAAGAGCGGTCTTGTCTTTCATATTCTTGCATACTGTTCCTTTAAGAAAATCAAGTGTAAGTGTTGAACTTGATGTGAGAACCAGTGATGAAAGTGTGGACATAGATGCTGATAATACAAGTACAATTACAATACCTATAAGTATATCAGGAAGGGTTGAAAGCATTGAAGGGACAATTGCATCATAAGCAACAGAGCCATCAGCTTTTAATATTGCATCTGAATTGAACAGACGTCCAAAGCCTCCAAGGAAATAACATCCGCCAGAAACGATAATAGCAAATGCAGTGGAAACAATTGTTCCTGTCTTGATGGATTTCTCACTCTTAATAGAGTAGAACTTTTGAACCATCTGTGGAAGACCCCATGTTCCAAGGGATGTAAGAATGATTACACCTAGAAGATTCTTAGGATCTGTTCCAAAAAATGATGTAAATGCACCTGACTGTCCGACAGTTGCTGGAACATCACTAGGGATTTCTGCAAGTTTTTTCACAGCTTCCATAAAACCACCCTGTCCGTTAAGAACAGCTACAATAACAAGGACAATGCCGCCAAGCATTACGATACCCTGAATAAAATCATTAATTGCAGTTGCCATATATCCGCCGAGGATTACATAGACACCTGTAAGTGCTGCCATTACGATAACGCATATGGTATAATCAACATTAAATGCCATTCCAAATAATCGTGAAAGACCATTATATACAGATGCTGTATAAGGAATTAGAAAAATAAATGCAATGGCTGAAGCAACAACTCTAAGAGCATTGCTGTTGTATCTTTTTCCAAAGAAATCAGGCATTGTTGCTGCGTGAAGATGCTGTGTCATAACACGTGTTCTTCTTCCCATTACAACCCATGCAAGCAAGCTTCCGAGAAATGCGTTGCCAAGACCAATCCATGTGGAAGCCATACCGTATCTCCAACCGAACTGACCTGCATATCCTACAAATACAACTGCGGAAAAGTAAGAGGTTCCGTAGGCGAAGGCTGTGAGCCATGGACCAACACTTCGTCCACCGAGAACGAAATCATTAACGCTGGTTGCATGCTTTCTGGAATACAATCCGACACCAATCATTATACCGAAAAAAACAAGTAACAAAATAACTTTAGCAATCATAAAAACTCCAATCCAATGGGTATTCCCATACATTATAATTATTTGCTTTAAAGTGATATATACTTTAAAGCTTTAAAGTGCTAAGAAAATTATACTTTATGTGGGTGTAAATGTCAAATATAAAATGAAAAACTATTGAAAAATCAAGCTATTAAAGGTAAAATAAAATGGTTATGTTTTTGTATAAAAAAGAAAAGGGTATATAGTGATTAGAATGTGAATCGAAATCGCTTGCGCGAATTTCAATTCGCCCCGTCGCTAAATGCTCCGGAATGGAGAAAATGTGAAAAGTTCGCTCGATAGCGCCCATTTCACATAACTATTTGTGTAGGAGCATCACAAATAGTATTTATGGCAGAATCGAAATCGCCTGCGCGAATTTCAATTCGCCCCGTCGCTAAATGCTCCGGAATGGAGAATATTATGAGAAATTTTAAGAAATTAGCAGCGCTTTCGCTGGTTGGAGTATTAGCACTATGTTCGATGAGTGCGTGTGGAAGTAAGGATTCATCAAGTGGTGATAAGGTCAAAATTGGAATAGGACAGTTTGCAGAGCATGGTTCACTGGATAACTGCCGCGAAGGTTTTATCGAGGGACTGAAGCAGGAAGGCTATGAAGATGGTAAGAATGTTACATTTTATTATGAAAATGCTCAGGCTGATGGAAGTATGGCCAATCAGATATCTACTAACTTTATTTCAAAGAAGGTAGACCTTGTATGTGGAATAGCAACACCTATGGCACAGAGCTTGTACGCAACTGCCAGCAGTGCAGGAATTCCTACTATATTTACAGCAGTAACAGACCCGGTTGTAGCAGAATTTGCCAGTGAAGATGGAACACCTAAGGGAGAAATAACAGGAACAAGTGATAAGCTGGCTGTAAGTGAGCAGTTAGAGATGATTAAGAAAATAACACCTGATGTCAAGAAAATTGGTATTTTATATTGTACAAGTGAAGTTAATTCATTATCAGCGATAGAAGAATATAAGTCATTAGCAGGCGATTATGGATTTAAAATAGTAGAAAAAGGTGTATCGGCAGCGACAGATGTTCCTCTTGCAACAGATGCATTGCTTGGAGAGGTTGACTGCATTAATAATCTTACAGATAATACTGTAGTTACATGTCTACCTACAATTATCGCCAAGGCAAATGCAAAGAATATTCCTGTATTCGGAAGTGAAATTGAGCAGGTTAAAAAGGGATGCCTTGCAACAGTTGGACTTGACTACTATGAACTTGGAATTCAGACAGGTAAGATGGCAGCAAAGGTACTCAAGGGAGAAAAGAAAGCAAGCGAGATTAAGTTTGAAACAATAACAGAAGCTAAACTTTATATCAATTCAGCAGTAGCAGATAATTTGAAAGTTACTATCGCAGATGATGTTAAGGGAGAAGCAGAGGAAATATTTGATTCTATTTCAGAGTAAATAGAATTATGGGAAGGAATTTATAGATTATGTCGATTATTATTCAGGGAATATTCAAGGAAGGCCTTATATATGCAATAATGGCACTTGGTGTATTTGTAACCTATAAGATACTTGATTTTCCGGATTTATCAGTGGATGGAACTTTTCCACTTGGAAGTGCAGTGACGGCATCGCTGTTAACTAAGGGCTGGAATCCATTCCTGGCAATGTTAGTAGCAATGCTTGCAGGAGTTTTGGCAGGTATAGTAACAGGTGTCATTCATGTGAAGTTCAAGGTAAGAGATTTACTTGCAGGAATTATTGTAATGACCGGTCTGTACTCCGTGAATTTGAGAATTGCCGGAAGTGCAAATGTTGCCCTATATTCACGTAAGACAATTTTTGGAATGCCACTTATGGCAAAAGCGAGCACAGTAATAATTACACTTACTGTTATTGTAGTTGTTGTCAAGATACTTATGGATTTATACATGAAGACACGTTCAGGACTTCTTCTTCGTGCAGTAGGTGACAATGAATCCCTTGTCACAAGTATTGCCAAGGACAAAGGCTTTGTAAAAATCGTGGGACTTGCAATAGCAAATGGACTTGCAGCTTTATCAGGAAGTATTTACTGTCAGCAGAATGGTTTCTTTGAAATATCATCAGGAACTGGAACGATGGTTATTGGACTTGCAAGCGTTATTATAGGAACGAAGCTGCTTAAGAATCTTTCCTTTGTAAAGGCTACTACAGCAGTTATATTTGGTTCAATTGTTTATAAGGCATGTGTGGCTATAGCAATTTCAGCAGGACTTGAGTCACAGGACCTTAAGCTTGTCATAGCAGTATTGTTCTTAGCAATACTTCTTCTAAGCAATGGAATGAAGAGAAAGAAGGTGAAGGGAAATGCTTGAGCTTAATCATATATCGAAGTATTATAATCCCGGAACCGTAAATGAGATGTGTCTGTTCAATGATTTCAATATGAAGATAGAAGACGGACAGTTTGTATCGATTGTAGGAAGTAATGGTTCTGGAAAGACATCGCTGCTTAACATAATTTGTGGTAGCATACCAATCAATTCTGGTGATATAATAGTAAATGGCAAAGATATTACTAAGATGAAAGAACATGTGCGACATAAAAAGATTGGAAGAGTATTTCAGAATCCAGCCATTGGAACATGTCCAAGCATGACAATCCTTGAAAATATGTCAATAGCAGACAACAAAGGCAAGGCATTTGATCTTCATCCGGGAATTAATAGGAAGAGAAAGAATGAATACAGAGAGATGCTAAGTGAGCTTAACCTTGGACTTGAGGATAAGATGGACATAAAGGTCGGTTCCTTGTCCGGTGGTCAGAGACAGGCCATGGCACTTCTTATGGCAACACTTACACCTATTGAGTTCTTAATATTGGACGAGCATACAGCGGCACTTGACCCAAAGACAGCAGAGATAATAATGCAGCTCACCGGCAAGATTGTATCGGAGAAAAAGATTACTACAATGATGGTAACACATAATCTTAGATATGCCATTGAGTATGGCGACAGACTTGTTATGATGCATCAGGGACATGCAGTAATTGACAAGGCTGGAAAAGAAAAAGCAGATATGAAGGTAGAAGAAATTTTAGCCAAATTCAATGAAATAAGTATTGAATGCGGTAACTAATATAAAGGAGAATGTAAAATGATAGATATTAAATTTTTAAGAGAAAATCCAGACGTAGTAAGACAGAACATCAAAAATAAGTTTCAGGACAGAAAGCTTCCATTAGTTGACGAAGTTATTGAACTTGATGCACAGAGCAGAGAAACACAGCAGCAGGCTGATGGACTTCGTGCAGACAGAAATAAATTGAGCAAGCAGATTGGTGCTTTGATGGGACAGGGAAAGAAAGAAGAAGCTGAGGAAGTCAAGAGACAGGTTACAGCTAATCAGGAACTTCTTGCTAAGCTGGAAGTAAAAGAGCAGGAGCTTCAGGAAGAAATTAAGAAGAGAATGATGGTTATTCCTAATATTATTGATCCTAGTGTACCAATCGGTAAAGATGACAGCGAGAATGTTGAAGTTCAGAGATATGGTGAGCCATTTGTTCCTGAAT
>CAZBKO010000131.1:0-5185 GCA_964492545.1 uncultured Lachnospiraceae bacterium | reverse complement strand
TTATCGCTCATCTTTTCTCTCCATTTTCATATATTCAATCATTCTCTTGTACATATCAGGTAATGATGTGTATGCTTTCCATCCAATATTATTAAGCTTCGATGTATCAAGGTTAATTAATATTGTTGGTGCATATCCTCTATTCACTTCATCAACTTCTATATGTACAGAAATTTTATCTTTCGAAAGTCCTGCGACCATATTTGCCATCTCATAAATTGAACAGAATGTGTTTTCATTTGCTGCATGATATGCCTGACCGTTTTCTCCATTTACAAGTACACATAAAATAGCTGATACGGCATCTGCTGTGTACAAATAAGAACGCTTTGTCTCTCCCTTAGTATGAAGTACAATATCCCTATTCTCAATAACACATCTGGCAAATTCAGCAAATACTCTACCATCATCATATGCAACACCCATACCAAAGGTTTGAGTAAGTCTAAGAATTTTAACCGGAAGCTTATACTCATTTGCATATGCACTACACATACATTCACACATCTTTTTACTCTCCGGATAACTGCTTCTTGTCTCTATAGGATTCAAATAACCTATTGAATCTTCTGTCAGTCTGATGTCCTCAGTATTATTTCCATACACTTCCATTGTTGAAAGATAAACCATTGATTTAATCTTTTTATCAGTAGCAAGTCTTAGAATACATTCTGTACCTTTGAAAGCTGTATTAATTGTTTCTACAGGTTTCTGAACAAAGTCCTTACTTGCCGTAACACTGGCACCATGAATAATATAATCAATATTATCTGCTATTTCCGGTAAGTTATTTACATCACCTATTACAAATTTTAAATCTACATTTTCTGCTAACTGCTGTGCAAATACAGTCTCTGCTTTCTTTTCATTTCTTATCAACGCAATAATATGTATATTAGTATTAAGAGAATCATTACAATATAGTAACGTCTTAATAATGTTACTTCCAATAAGTCCTGTAGCACCTGTTACAAATACAGTACTATTTTCTAATTTCTTTATTGTCTTCTCAAATGACTTCGCTGTACTATCGAAATCATTCATAGAAATACTATCTTCTTTCCACATTATTGCTCTGAAACAGTAAAAATCTGTTGGTGTTGTTATTTTGATATTTTCAGATGGTCCAACCATTGTATGTATATCATGTCCATAATATTTCATAAGACATGCTGAATCAATGAAATCTTCCTTTCCATCTGCTACAGCCTTCTTATGTGCTTCCATTGTTTCTTTTAAAATAAATGACTGTGGAGCTCTTGCCATTACTGCCTTATTTCTATTGATTATGTCTCCTACTGTTCCTTCTTCTGTCATAAGTGCAATCGTTTCAATTGCTGGGGCAACAGTAATGCAATTACCCATTTCATTAACACATTTGATATTGTCAGTGATAGTCTGATCAGTAATTAGTGGTCTAACACCATCATGCACTAATACTACAGAATCCTCTGGAAACAATTCGTATAATTTAGTAATACCATTTCTAATTGATTCCTGTCCTGAAGCTCCTCCCGGAACAATTGCCTTTACCTTTGTAATCTGAAATTTTGTAAGTAATTTTTCAAGATATGGTATCCAGCTTTCAAGGCATGCAACAACTATTGCATCTATGTCCTTATTATTTTCAAATAATTCTAATGTATAAATTATTATTGGTTTTCCATATAATTCAAGAAACTGTTTTGGTTTAGTTCCTGAATTCATTCTCTGACCAGTTCCACCTGCAAATATTAGTGCTGTATTCATATTAATCTCCATTCCGACAATTAACTCATTATGTCTTTAATTCTATTTACGATTCTCTTGCATGCTTTTCCATCATCAATACATCCTTTATCCTTAAGGAAATTCTCAACTCGTTCTTTATATTTGCCATCATCAAAATTCTTGATATTTTCAGCAAGCTCATCTGAATTAACTGATACTGAAAAAGGTGCTGTTCTTAATGGATAATACATACCTCGGTCTGTCTCATAATCATCAGCATCAACAGCGAAAATAAATCCTGGTTTTCTCGTCATCATAAAGTCAAGTATCCAACTTGAATAATCTGTAATACCTGCATCAGCCGCAATCATTAACTCCTGTATATCAGGATACTTTGTTGCATTTATTACGCCCTCAGGAAGCATATTAGATAATACTTTATTTCCTGAATTTACAAAATGATGTCTCGCAAGAATTGCCCATTTTCCACCAAATTTATTTTCAAATGCTTCTACAACCTCTTCATAATTAATATCATAGCTTCCTTTTTTTAGAACATCATCTGGAACATAAGATGTTGTATGCTGTATCATTCCTTCTCTAAATGTTGGTGCATAAAGTATTAAGTTAGTACTTGGTGCTATTCCAAGTTTAGTACATACTTTTCTCTTGATACTCATACGTTCTGCTGTATCATTATTTACAAGTATATCATTTCTAGCATGTCCGTCTTTCCAAATAGTTGCATCCGGCCAATATGAATTTCTATACACGTCATTTTCAAAATCACTGTTTGAAATTAATATATCATGATTCTGTCTATATAAATCAATTGTTGTAAAGCCACACTTGTTCTTGACAGTGTCAACACCTAGCTTCTTAAATCCCAAGGAACCATGCCATGTACAAATACCAATCTGATTCTCTTTCTTATCAATTCGTCTATTAAATGGCATTGAACCATTGTCAATAATTACTTTAGCTGTTGCAAGTTCCTCTCTAGCCTGTTTAGAATCAACTGGCACAAGTCTTACACCTTCTGGAAATTCCGATGCATCCTTCTGACTTGGCTTATATAGCCAAACAATATCACAGTCAACATTTTCTTTAAGAAGCTCATCACAAATATACTTAGGATTACATGTATATTTAGCCTGAAATGTTTTAAATACAATCTTATTTGGAACTACTTCCATACTCTTGTACTGTTCTTTTTCAAGATCACATTCTTCCTGTCTCTTCTTCTCAAATTCTTCTATTTCTGCGGCAGATGGCTTGAATTCTTCAACTTCTTTTGAATTATCAATACGATAATGTCTCTCTTCAAATTTGCCATTTTTCTCATAATGCAGCAATGGACAAATTGATTTTTCACGAACATCGTTATTTAGTGCTAAATATTCTTTTGTAACAAACGCTTCAGATGGATTTCTTCCTTCCTTCCATCCGTTAAGCAAGTAATGCTCTGCTAAATTTTTTATTCCTGCTAAATCAGGATATGTTGAAAGATACCACTTTTCATCAAAAAGCTTTGAATTTTTGATATATTCTGTCTGCTCTTTAATCTTGGCTTCCTTTTCTTTATCAACATCATTACTTTCAAACATCCCTGCAATTTTACGCATTGGTTTAGTAACCTTCCAAGATGCCGAATTAACAACTGTATTATAATCATTCTCAACCTTCTTTAAATCTCTAACATCTGTCTTTAACTTAGAAACGGCTTTTCTTAACTTTCTAATAGCTTTGTTTTTCTGCTCAACAACATTTATATAATCTTTTTCAAGACTATCATACATTGCTTTAAGTTCTAAATATTTTGCCTGAATCTCATTATATTCTGAAGTTTTTTTGTCAAAATTTTGCTTATTAGTAATATTAGCTTCAGAAATATTTAGATATGCGTCGTCTGTCTCAATTGTTTCTTTCATTAACTTTCTTTCGAGTTCAGTAAATACTGGAATACCTTTTGCATGTATGGATAATTTCTTGGTTCCTACCGGAACTTTTACAACAACCTGAGGATCATTGTTTTCAAAAACAAGAAGATTTCTCTTAACTGTTTTCTTTCCATTCATATTAACTAAACTAAGTTCTACATGATCAGCTTTAATACTTAATTCTGTTACTACACTGTGAGTACCTTCTATAGGATCATATCTGAAATATTCAGAATCTTTATCTATATAATCTATCTCTGCATCAAACACTCCATTTACATCCAAATGTCTTTTATCTGCTGAGTCCTTAGAAAATGCTGTCGCACTTGTTCCATAGAAAAAATTACACACAAATCCTGCTGCCTTAGCAGGTATTACTTCCTGCCTGATATCATTTTCTGCAACGTAATCCGTTCTCTGTGCAATCATTACAAACTGATATATATTACCATAATCACGAAGCTTGAGTGCCTCTAAAAGCTTAGAATTCACATTATCGAATTTCATCTTCTGCTCAGTATCTTCATAATCCTTGGCAACAAAGTCCTTCTTAATAATAGTTAATCCAGCTTTGTTAAAGAAAGCATCTAAATTATTTCTTCCAAAAAATCTAATATGAGTCTCGTCAAGTAATCCAATTGGCTTATATGTCCAATTATCCTCATATAGACTCATTAATATATCATTGTGACCAATATTAGGAACAGACACAAGCATCTTGCCTTCTGGTTTCAATAATGCTGTTGCTGATTGAAGCACATATGATGGGTCATATACATGTTCAAGCACATCGGCAAAGAGAATATAGTCGAACTTAAATCCTCTGAAATATTCTCTCCATTCGTTACCCATTAAATCTGCGCACAAACCACCTTCAGCATAATTAATCGCAATGTCAAATGCCTTTTTTTCATATTCTACAATATAGACTTTAGCATTTAATTTTTCACTCATAAATCTTGTCATATATCCTGTAGCACTTCCACATTCGAGAACAGTGCTTCCCGGTTCTATCTCGTCTAAAAACTTAGCCTGCGTTGTTCCTGGCTTAATAACCTTAATATTATAGTTCATTTTTTCTCCTATTTTATATAATTATTTTATCTATTATTAAGAAATTATCACTAACTAAGACTACTGTCAAGTAGTGTTTTCTTTTTAACCTTTATTGTACAATTGCTATTACTTTTTTTGAGTTGAATTAACATTTATCATTCTTTTTATAAGATTTCCTCCAACATAGCATACCGTTGAATAACATGCAATGAATACGAAGGTTATGAGTAATTTTGAACTGAAGCTGTTTTCCCTGTAACAATTAAGCACAATTGTTATAACACTTAATTGACTTAAATATATCGGTAGTGAGGCTTTACCAAGGAAAAAGCTGAATTTGTTTTGAAATACCAAAGCACCATATGTCACATTTGAAAATGATAACGTAACTCCTACAAATAATGCCATCAATGTAAACAATTCGCTTGAGTTTCCGTAGTTTTATCCACAAGCCTCATAGATAATGCGTTTTTTTATAA
>CAZBKO010000130.1:0-5229 GCA_964492545.1 uncultured Lachnospiraceae bacterium | reverse complement strand
TATGAAAATATTGATTTTGGTGAGGAAGAAAAAAATTTCATTCCTCACCGCTGTTCAGTAGATAATTGACTTGTATAAATTGTCGAATAGTTGTATAATCTTAAGGAGTAATGCTTAATCGATTATTAGAGGAGAAGAGTAGGATGTCGAATTTCATAGATATACATAATCATATTTTACCACAAGTGGATGATGGATCAAAATCTATCGACCAGTCAATGAATATGATGAGAATTGCATATCGTGAAGGAATTCGATGTGTTATCTCTACTCCTCATTTTTTTGTAGGTAGATATGAACATAGCACAGAGACAATACTTGAAGCTTACAACATACTTCGTAAGCGAGCAGAGAAGGAAATGCCGGATATGACCATATATCTTGGAAATGAGATAATGTTTACCAGCGATATTTCAGACATAATGGAGAATAATAAGATATTTACCATGGCAGATTCCATGTATGTATTGGTAGAATTTTTTCCGAGTACTCCGTATAATGCGATTAAGGATGGAATCAGAGAAGTTGCTATGGCAGGTAAGATACCGATAATTGCCCATGTTGAGAGATATGAGAGTATTATGGATGATATTTACTGTATTGATGAACTTAAGGAGCTTGGTGCATGCATACAGGTTAACTGTGGGAGTGTGACTGGCAATAGGGGAAGAACCATCAAGAAGAATATTAGAAAACTGATGAAAGAAGATATGGTCGACTTTGTGGCGACTGACAGTCACAGCGACGGACATCGGGCACCATACATGTCAGAATGCGCAAGATATATAGCTAAGAAATTTGATGAGGATTATATGGAGAGATTACTTATACATAACCCACAGAAAATAATAGATAATAAGTATTTATAGACCAGGAGGATAAGCTTTTATGAACAACAAAGATAACGAGGTGGAAATTGATTTAAGGCAAATATTTGCTGTAATATTAACAAAGCTTCCGATAATTATAGTAATTACAATTATTGGTGCTATGGCGGCATTTACATATACGAAATTCATAGTTAAGCCGGTATATCAGTCTACAACACAGGTTCATATTATGAACAACACAGAGAACACCAATGTAACAACATATTCTGACTTACAGGCAGGTTCATATCTCACTAAAGACTACAAGGTAATAGTGACAAGCGCACCTGTAATGGAAAAGGTTATTGCAGATTTGAGTCTTGATGTGACAGTTAAGAATCTAAGAAGTATGATATCAGTTGATGTAATTGCTGACACACGTATACTTACAATATCTGTCAACAATACTGACCCCTGGATGGCGAAGAAGATAGCAGATGATGTAAGAGAAGTATCTAAGGAATATATCACAGAAATAATGGATATTAAGTCGATTAATACTGTGGAAGAAGGGGACTTGCCAGTTAATCCAATAAGTCCAAGTATTATTAAGAACACAATAATTGGTGCAATTATAGGTTTAATATTAATTCTTGCAATCGTGGTTATAAGGTTCCTTGTGGATGACACAATTAAGTCGCCGGAAGATGTTGAAAAATATTTAGGACTTAGTGTACTTGCCTCTATTCCTAAGACTGAACAGGAACAGCCATCAAGACGTAAGAAGAAACAGACGAATCAGAAACCAAAAAAGCTACCATCAGATAATAAATAGGAGGCCACATATGTTAAGCATTAATATTGATAAATTAACTAAGTTAGACAATACAACAAGTGAAGCCTTCAAAAGACTTCGTACAAATGTGCAGTTATGCGGCAGTGACATTAAGGTAATTGCGCTCACAAGTACCATTCCTAATGAAGGAAAATCAAGTGTATCATTTAATCTTGCAGTATCCCTTGCAGAAAGTGGAAAAAAGGTAATGTTCCTAGATGCAGACCTTCGTAAATCAGTACTTATAGGTAGGTATAAGATTAATAAGGCAGTTAAGGGATTAACACATTTTCTATCTGGAATTCATCAGTTTGATGAGGTTGCATATGCAACAAATGTTGATAACTTACATGTAGTATTTTCAGGACCTGTTCCTCCAAATCCATCGGAATTACTTGGAAATAGATTATTTAAGAATCTTCTCGAACAGCTTAAGAAGAATTATGATTATATAATTGTTGATACACCTCCAATTGGAAGCGTAATTGATGCGGCGATAGTTGCAGAGGAATGTGATGGCGCGATAATAGTAATATCAGCCAATGAGGTAGGAAGAAAGCTCATTCAGAATGCTAAGGCACAGCTTGAGAGATGTAACTGCAAGATACTGGGTACAGTTCTCAATAAGGTGGATATGAGCAATGACAGCTACTATGGAAAGTATTATGGAAAATACTATGGAAAGTATTATGGAAAATACGGAGAATAGGAAGAGGTGCCAATGAAGAACAATATAGTATTTGGGTGTGTATGTATCATCGCAGCAGCATTATTTGTAATATGTGCGGGCAAATTATTTGGCGGTGATGATGAAGCTCCAACAATAACAATAGGTTCTGAATTAATAGAGTATAAGGATTCTTATGACAAGAAGACATTGTTATCTGATGTTACGGCATATGATAAGCAGGACGGAGATGTAACTTCAAGCGTGATTGTCAAAAGCATTGTCAAATTAACGAAGGGTGATAAAGTCAAGATTACATATGCAGCTAAGGATTCAAGAAATAATGTTGCTACAGAGTCGCGTGTATTGCCAGTGAGTTCTTCAAATAAGGAGACAACGAAGGATACAGAGGAGACAACCTCTGGAGAAGAAACAACCAGCACTGAAGAGACAACGTCCGACGAAGAAACGACGTCAGTTGAAGAGACAACAACAGTGGAAGAGACCACCGCTGTTACTGATAATAGTGTTCCTGAAACAATAAACACAGCAGAAGTAGATAAGACCGGTGTTCCGGCAATTGCACTAAAGGAAACAGAATTCACCATAAAAGTTGGCGGAGAATTCAATTTACTTAATCATATTGCTAAGACGTATGATGACAAAGGGGATGTATCGAGAAGAGTTCAGGTTAGTGGAGATTATGATGTTAAGGTTGTGGGTGATTACACTCTAAATTATTATGTAACAGACCAGGATGGTAATACATCTAAGAAACAACAGCTTATTCTTCATGTAAGAGCTAAGTAGAGGAGATAGGTAAAATGAACAGCGTTTGGAATACAAAAGCATACAGATTAAGAGCTATTTTGCTGATACTCACTGATGTAGTGGTTATCCAGATAGCCTCTTTTCTTGCTATATACATAAGGTATGATTTTCACTTTGGAGGTATACCAATTAAGTATTTTGAGGTGCTTGTAAAGGTAACACCTGTTCATACTGCATTTATTCTTATAGTATTTGCAATCTGTAAATTATATTCCAGCGTATGGAGATATGCCAGTGTTGATGAGTTGTTCAATATAATGATTGCCTGTGGAATTGTGGTGGTATGTGACTTTTTGTCAGGTAGACTATTCAAAATCGATATACCAAGGTCATTTTACCCATTATTTATTCTTTTTCTAATGATGGGTTCATTTACATGTAGATTTTCGTATAGATTTTTTAGATTAATGAGAGAAAAAATGAGCACGGAAGGCAGCTGCAATGTAATGATAATTGGTGCAGGTGCTGCAGGCCTGATGATTGCGAAAGAAATTAGAAACTCAACATATCTTAATTACAATCTAAAATGTGCAATTGATGATAATCCCAACAAGCATGGTAAGTATGTTATGGGTGTTAAGATAGTGGGCGGAAGAGAATGTATAGAGGAATATGCGCAAAAATACCAAATAGATGAGATTATTATTGCGATGCCATCAGTTGGTGTTGAGGATAAGAAACAGATTCTTGAAATTTGCAGCAGAACTAGCTGTAAACTTAGAATTTTGCCAGGACTTTACCAATTGGTAAACGGTGATATTGAGGTATCAAAGCTTCGTGAAGTACAGATAGAGGATCTTCTTGGGCGCGACGCAATTCACATAGACAATAGAAAGATAAGCAAGTATGTTGAAGGAAAAGTCGTAATGATAACCGGAGGCGGAGGTTCAATCGGAAGTGAACTGTGTAGACAGATTGCACTTAATAATCCGTCAAGACTTATTATCTTAGACATATATGAAAATAATGCATATGATATTCAACAGGAACTCAAGAGAAGATTTGCCAATCTTAATCTCACAGTAATAATAGCTTCGGTAAGAAATACCAACAGAATAGAGACAATTTTCAAAAAATATAGACCAGACATTGTATTTCATGCAGCGGCACACAAGCATGTCCCTCTAATGGAAGAAAGCCCAAATGAAGCAATTAAGAACAATGTATTTGGTACATATAAGACAGCTATGGCAGCAGGAAAATATGGGGTTAAGAAATTCGTCCTAATCTCAACAGACAAGGCTGTAAATCCTACTAATATCATGGGCGCATCAAAGCGTATATGTGAAATGGTAATTCAGATGATGAATAAGGAGTTTCCAAACTCAGAGTTTGTAGCAGTTAGATTTGGAAATGTTCTTGGAAGTAATGGAAGTGTGATTCCATTATTTAAGAAACAGATAGAAAATGGTGGTCCGGTAACGGTTACAGACCCTAATATAATAAGATATTTTATGACAATTCCAGAGGCGGTATCATTAGTTCTCGAGGCAGGAGCATATGCTAAGGGTGGTGAGATATTTATACTTGATATGGGTGAACCGGTTAAAATAGTAGATCTTGCGCAGAATCTTATAAGATTATCGGGATATAGAAACGGTGAGATTAAGATAGAGTTCACAGGACTTAGACCTGGAGAAAAACTGTACGAGGAGCTACTTATGGCTGAAGAGGGCATGAAGGATACAGATAACAAATTAATTCATATAGGAAAATCAATTGAGTTTGATGAAGATGAATTCAGGGAAAAGCTTGCAAAACTTGACAGAGCATCAAGAGCAGATTCGGATAGTATAAGGGAAATTGTAAAGGAAGTAGTTCCGACTTATGAGATTAGGAGAAATTAAGATGAGTGGTATGGGAAGTAATAGAAAAATATCATTTAGTCCACCAGATATAAGTGATTTGGAAATAAATGAAGTGATTGAAGCTTTAAAATCAGGCTGGATAACAACAGGACCAAGAACAAAAGAATTGGAACGAAAGCTGGCATCTTATTGCGGAACGGACCGATTGGTATGTTTGGGGTCGGCGACCGCAGCGGAAGAATTAAACCTTCGTGTTCTTGGAATTGGAGAAGGTGACGA
>CAZBKO010000129.1:0-5262 GCA_964492545.1 uncultured Lachnospiraceae bacterium | reverse complement strand
ATTTTAGAAATGGTATAACAATTGAAATGGATAATAATATTTATCAGATTATTGAATTTCAGCATGTTAAGCCAGGAAAAGGTGCTGCATTTGTTAGAACTAAGTTAAAGAATATTAAGAATGGTGGAGTTGTTGAGAAGACTTTCAGACCAACAGAGAAATGTCCACAGGCTCGTATTGACAGAAAGGATATGCAGTACTTATATTCTGATGGAGATTTATATAACTTTATGGATGTTGAGACATACGATCAGATAGCACTTAATCAGGATGCTATTGGTGATGCTCTTAAGTTTGTCAAAGAGAATGACATGGTTAAGATGTGCTCACATAATGGTTCAGTATATGCTGTAGAGCCACCTATGTTTGCAGAACTTGTTATTACAGAGACAGAACCAGGATTTAAGGGAGATACAGCTACAGGCGCTACTAAGCCGGCAACAGTTGAGACAGGTGCACTTGTATATGTTCCTTTATTCGTTGAAGAAGGAGATAAGATTAAGATTGATACTCGTACAGGAGAATACCTTTCAAGAGTATAATTAATCTAGTACTTAATAACAATTAATACCCCTGGAACCCAGGGGTATTTTTATCTAAGTCGATAACCGCAATATGTGCGTTGACTGATTAATTCTTAATAATTTCTTATTTACATCCGTAGCTCAGTGGATAGAGCACCGGCCTCCGGAGCCGGGAGCGTGGGTTCGATTCCCATCGGATGTATTTAGTTTTCAAATATATTATCCTCGTCTCTTCTATATATGTAGCTATGATTTGAGAGAATTTCAATATCGTCAACTTCTTTGGTGTTAACTTCGTTAACCATATCATTCAGTGCGTCAACTGATATTTCATCTTCGTAAGGAATAATAATAATTTCATGAATACTGCTAGGTAGAATATATAGGTCTGAATTGACCTCTGAGGCAAAAGCCTTAAGAACATCGCTGTAGAGTAGGGTAGTAGCCCCGTAGAAACGCTCTTTATTTGTAAGAACGTACATGTTGGTAGGTGAATTATCTTCAAGCTCTTTCACTATTTGATCAGCGATGATATCAATAGAATCTTCAGCATCGTCATAATCAGATGATTTCATAAGACTTGTCTGAATATCACTTATGAGAATCTCTCTAACTATGTCAGCCATTGATGTTAATGTGGATGGCTGAAGTAATGGCGTGTTGATGGATGCATAGTGCATCAGGTCATCGGTTGTAACATTCCACATATCCATATGGCTTGTGTGAATTAATGTAGTTGCATTTCCCAGGGTATCGTTGCTGATAAGACAGTAGAAGACTATTGCCAGATCGAGATATCTGATATGTGGAACATCAGATAGAAGTTTTTGATTAGAATCATAATTGATAAGCTTGTATAAAATTTTGTTCTTTACCTTGTCGAAATCTGAAAAGAAATCAATGTCAAATGAGAAATTGCTTTTATGTGCTTCGTATATGCCATAAATGTCATACACAATTTCGCCAGGTTCACGTCCCTTTAGATATTCTTCGTAGTAGTCATTCAGGTAGATTGTTGGAGATATGTTAACTCCGCCGCCAATGATTGTTAAAGCATCAAGCTCCACATCATTATTTTTCACAATTTTGTGTAGATTCACCGTCCTTTCTGTGCCAATAATTGCTCCTATACTTTCCTTGATATAGGATAAAAATGCTTCGTATTCCATAAAAATACTCCTTTGATAAATAATATTTTAATCTTTCCAGGGAATGATTAACGAAATAAATTAGATAATAGAAATTATGAATGCAGTTAGAATTACTGCGATATAAAAAATATATCATACATATCGTAAATTGTCAAATGGTATATTAAATATACTTGTAATTTCATTGCATTTTGTGTTGTAATTTGTTATATTAGATAATAGTTAAGACTATAAAATATGATAAGGTTGATAATATGGCTAAGAAATATAATAAAAATAGAAAACGTACTAATAATATTATTAAAATAGATAATAACATAGATAACAAGGTAGATGAGATTGAGAATATAGAAGAGAACATATCAGACGATGTGGAAGATATTACAGAAGAGAAGAAGACAGTTGAACCACAGGTGATGGAAGAGGATAACAGAGAAGAGGATACCGGCTTTTTAGATGACGAGGATGCTTTGGATATGGGGGAACTGCAGAGCCTCATTGAAGAGATGGAGGACATTAAGCCTTATGAGGAGAGAACAGTTAAGAAGAGAAGTTATAATGAGAAGAAATCATTAGTACTTAATTTTGATAGAAAGATGATATTATTAATAGCGGTATTGGTATTGTCAGTCGGATTATTGGCGGCATTAATATTTGATACGACAACTTCTAAGAAGTCTAAGAATGATGTGAATTCATATGAGCTTGAAGAAGTGACCAATAATACCATAATAACACTTATTAATAACTATTTCGATGCTGTTGAGAAATGTGATATGACAGCACTTAAGTCTTTGGTTGATAATACTGATAATATTTCCCAGGATAAGCTTGAGCTTGAAAGTGAATATATTGAAGATTATCAGAATATTAAGATGTATTACGTCAAGGGAATCAATTCAAATGAATATGTTTTATTTATTTCCTTTGATAATAAGATTCTTAATATTGATACACTTGCACCTGGTGGAATGATGCTTTATGTATTTAAGGATGGCAATGAATATAAGATTAAGACCGGTATAAGCAAGGATGAAAAGGTAGTAGACTATATTAAAGAGCTCTCTGAGAATAAGGATATAGTTGAATTCAATGATGATATTAATGAGAGGCTTAAGGAAGCTTGTAAGACTGATAAGAATCTTGCTGCTTTTATTAACGCCATAACACCTACAACTAACAGCGAAGACACTACGAAGAATACAGCTGAAGGTGAGACGACACAACCACAGGAAACCACAGAAGAGACGACTAAGAAGTCTGAGAAAGAGACAACTAAGAAATCTGAAAAAGAGACAACTAAGAAGTCTGAGAAAGAGACAACTAAGGCTTCTGAGAAGGAAACCACAACTAAAAACAAATAAAATACAAAAAATGGAATCAAGAATAAAAATATATCTTGATTTCCATTTTTTTTGTAATATAATAAGTGGCGAGTAAGGTGTCAATGGGGATATTCGAACTCGTTGTTTTGTCGTCCCCATAAATTGAACACCTTTTTTGTGTATAAGCACAAATATGTATAATTCCAAAGGAGGAAAAGGATATGTCATACGTTGACGAGGTTATTGAAGCAGTAGTTAAACAGAATCCTGCAGAGCCAGAATTCCATCAGGCAGTTAAGGAGGTACTTAATTCTCTTAGAGCTGTCATTGAAGCTAATGAGGACAAGTATAGAAGAGATGCTTTACTTGAAAGATTAGTTAATCCAGAAAGACAGTTTAAGTTCAGAGTTCCTTGGGTAGATGATAAGGGACAGGTACAGGTTAACACAGGATACCGTGTACAGTTCAACAGTGCAATTGGACCATACAAGGGTGGTTTAAGATTACATCCTTCAGTTAATTTAGGTATTATTAAATTCTTAGGTTTTGAGCAGATTTTCAAGAACTCACTTACAGGACTTCCAATCGGTGGTGGTAAAGGTGGTTCTGATTTCGATCCTAAGGGCAAATCAGATAGAGAAGTTATGGCATTTTGCCAGAGCTTTATGACAGAACTTTGCAAATATATTGGTGCCGATACTGATGTTCCTGCTGGAGATATTGGTACAGGTGCAAGAGAAATCGGATATATGTTCGGTCAGTATAAGAGAATCAGAGGCGTATACGAAGGCGTTCTTACTGGAAAAGGTTTATCATATGGTGGATCTTTAGCTAGAACAGAAGCTACAGGATACGGATTATTATACATTACAGAAGAGATGTTAAAATGTAATGGTAATGATATCAAAGGTAAGACTATCGCCGTATCAGGTGCTGGTAATGTTGCAATTTATGCAATTCAAAAAGCACAGCAGTTAGGCGGAAAGCCAGTTACATGTTCAGATTCAACAGGATGGGTTTATGATCCAGACGGAATCGATGTAGCAACATTAAAGGATATCAAAGAAGTTAAGCGTGCTAGACTTTCAGAATACAAGAATTACAGACCAAATGCTGAATATCATGAAGGTAAAGGTGTATGGACTGTTAAATGTGATATTGCTCTTCCATGTGCAACTCAGAATGAGTTACAGCTTGAAGATGCTAAAACATTAGTTGCTAACGGATGTATTGCAGTATGTGAAGGCGCTAATATGCCTACAACATTAGAGGCAACAGAATACTTACAGGCTAACAAAGTTTACTTTGTACCTGGTAAAGCTGCTAATGCAGGTGGCGTTGCTACTTCTGCACTTGAAATGTCACAGAACAGTGAAAGATTAAGCTGGACATTTGAAGAAGTTGATTCTAAGCTTCAGAGAATTATGGTTAATATCTTCCATAACTTAGATGCAGCAGCTAAAAAGTACGGCGAAGATGGCAACTATGTAGTAGGTGCTAATATTGCTGGATTTGAAAAAGTTGCAGATGCTATGATGGCACAGGGAATTTGCTAATATAATATTAATCATATAATATAATTGGAACAGCACTTTTATGAGAGAAACTCGTAAAAGCGCTGTTTTTTGGGTATTATAAGACATTAAGCAGAAAGGGTAGTGTGAGGTGAAGTAGTGTGAGATAACAAAGAATACGAAGCGTTCCACAAGTACATGATAGGCTAATAAGCACTTTGTAATATATGAAGGTAGATGAACCGATTATTACATATCTGTTGAAAAGTTATATTAAAAAAGGTACACTCTATCTAATAAATGCATTTATTATTAATAAGAATAGGAGGTTCTTTATATGAAAAAAGAACGAAAAGAAAATAATAGGATGAAAAGCAAAGGAGCAAAAGTTATAGTTATATTAGCGGTGCTATGTATAGGTGCTATGTCGGTGATAACATATGGTAGTACTATTTCATGGTATGAAAATGCTTTTGCCCTTACTAAAGGAGGAAATACAGTAAACCTAGGAACCAGATCCTATGATGGAGATAATGTGAGTTTGCAGGTTAGAACAGATAGCATTGCTGACAATTATAACAGTAATTATAACTATGTTTCTTGCGATGTCTATGAAAAGTCTGGAGTAAAGTATATAAAATCTTCGTATACGACGAAGAACCTTTCACAACAAGATAGATGGTATTATTATAATAATCTAAAAAAGACAAATAATAAATTTTATTTGTCAATGTCTAATAGCTACAGT
>CAZBKO010000128.1:0-5278 GCA_964492545.1 uncultured Lachnospiraceae bacterium | reverse complement strand
GAAACAAATGTTGAACCCTTTTTGTTGAATGCACTACTGTCAATAAGATTGGAAAACACTGAAATATCATATCCACACTGCAATGATGCAATTATATTATCACCATCATAAACTGGTACTGCAAACATAAGATATTCCGAATCATCATTCTCGTAAACTGTTGATATTCTTCTCTCACCCGTCATCGACTTAATATAATAGTCTTCATTCATAAAATTCTTTGACATTTCGTTATTGCCAATAACTTTTCCATCGGGATATGCCATAAATGTAAACTTACTGTCCACATTATTTGAAAGAACATTCAATAGTCCATTAAGCTTGCTTTCATCATCAAAGCCTGCTTCATTCATACATTTTGCAACTGTTTCAAGCAAACTAAATTTCTCGTTGATTTTTAAACCTACCTTATAGTTATTCTCCTCCATCAAATCGTTGATATATGTATCAATATATTTGTCCTTAATTACAAGTATCTGACCTCTGTATGACAAAATCACAATCATTGTATATATTACAAGAATAGCAAACATTAATATTTTTAAATCAAATTTCCTAAGGATTGTTTTAATTTTGTCCTTCATGATGAAGCATGTCCTTTCTAAATAACTTACGCATAATATTTATTTTCAAAATCTATAATTGACAATGGTTTAGAATAGTAATATCCCTGAATCTTATCACAGTCCGTTTCAAAAAGAAAATCCAACTGTTCCTTTGTTTCAACACCTTCAGTGATAACAACCATATTAAGCTCTTTTGCCATTGTTATGACATTTCGCATTACTATTTTACCCTTTTCTGAATCAGCAGTATTTCTAAGGAAATCCTTATCAATCTTAAGTACATCAATGGAAAGTACATTCAGCATATTGAGTGAAGAATATCCTGATCCAAAATCGTCCATTGCTATCTTGTAGCCCAACTGATGGAGTTTCTCGATAATATTAATTACATTTTCTTTATCTTCCACAAAAGTACTTTCTGTTATTTCCAATTCAATAAGATTAGAAGGGACTCTGTAATTATTCACAATCTCCGTTATCTCATTGACCAGATCACCATTTGTAAAATGGACAGGTGAAACATTCACTGAGACAGGTATCGGTTCTTTTCCTGCATCTATCCACTTTCTAAGAAGCTTGCACACCTGTTCCCATATATACATATCAAGATTAATTATGAATTTGTTTCTCTCAAATAAATCTATGAATTCTGCGGGGCTAACTATTTGATGAATAGGGTCGTTCCATCTTACAAGTGCCTCTGCCGAAACTATCTTTCCTGTTCTTGTTGAATACTGAGGCTGAAGATAAGCAACAAATTCCCCGGCTTCAAGTGCTGCATGCATTGTATTCTCAATATTCTTCTCTCTAAGTACCTTCTCTCTTATCTTCTTGTCAAAGAAAGCATAATATCTTACTGTGTTGCCTTTAATAGATTGTTTGGCAAGATTAGCCCTGTCAGACATTAAATCAATTGGTATATCTTCTTCAACCTTATATACGCCAAAATAAACATTAATATTAAGCGATACCGAACATCCCTTAATTCCATTATCAAACGACTCTAATCTTTCGATAATATCTCTGTCATCTACATATTCAATCAGAATAGAGAACACATCAGCATATATTCTCGTCACCATCTCGCCTGAATTGAGAAGAGATTTCACGTCCATTGCAATGGACTTTAATATTCTGTTACCACCACTTGTACCATAAATATCATTAATTGTCTTAAACTTATCTATATCAAAATGAATAAGTGCATACTTTTTATCTCTGTTCCGGCTAATTATGGATGTTGCCTCTATCTTAAATCTGTCCCAGTTAGCTAAGCCTGTTATATTGTCAAGATCCGTAGCCATATGAACATATGTCTTGTATTTAACACATGCAAGCAATATTACAGTTCCAACAAACACTATCAATAATATAGCTATTCTCAACGCAAAGAAAGGATACTCTGTAATCAATTCCTTCAAAGTATCCGTTAATGTTGTCTGGCTATTAACAGTGCAAAATGTGTATATGTTAAAGACCATTATACTAAGTCCTCCCATACTTTCTCATCGGTCGTATCAATTATTATATTTTATCATAAATTAATAATATATACAAGATGCTATATAATTGTGCCGCCACCCATAACGTACTCACCATCGTACAAAACAAGTGCCTGTCCAGGGGTAACTGCTCTCTGTGGTTCATCAAATACGCACTCAAGAATATCATCCTTAGTCTTTCTCACAGTACACATTGCTCCCCTGTGGGAATATCTTATTTTACCTAACATTCTTTTCTCATCGTCAAAGCTTTCAATTCCCATACAGTTAATATTGTTAGCGTACACTTTTTCAGAAAAGACATCCGTGACCTCGCCTATTACTACTTCATTACTTTCAGGGCGAAGGGCAACCACGAAAACAGGGTGTCCCATTGATAAATTTAGGCCTTTTCTCTGACCAACAGTATAATGAATAATGCCCTTATGTCTCCCAATAATATTTCCATTGATATCTACGAAATTACCAGGCTTTACTATTGTTCCTGTTTCCTGTTCAATAAATGCTGCATAATCACCATCAGGCACAAAGCAAATATCCTGACTGTCCGGCTTATTTGCAACTCTCAGATTAATCTTTTCTGCAATGCTTCTAATCTGATCCTTTGTATATTCTCCAACAGGCATAAGCGTTCTTGCCAACTGTTCCTGTGTCAAATTGTACAGTGCATATGTCTGGTCCTTAGCTGCGGTAGCTGAGGTTCTAATAGCATACCTTCCATTTGGAAGTGTATCAATTCTGGCATAGTGACCAGTTGCGATATAGTCAGCTCCTATTTCCATACTTCTCTTAAGAAGTGATTCCCACTTAACATATCTGTTGCAGGCAATACATGGATTTGGAGTTCTTCCCTTAAGATACTCTCCAACAAAATAATCCATTACATTTGCCTTGAATTCCCTCTTAAAATTCATAACATAATAAGGTATATCAAGAATTCCGGCAACCCTTCTGGCATCATCAACTGCAGAGAGGCCGCAGCAGCCTCCCTCCTGTTCTTGTATATATTCTTTCTCATCCTGCCAAATCTGCATAGTCACGCCTATTACATCATATCCCTGCTCCTTTAGTAAATAAGCAGCAACTGAAGAATCAACGCCTCCCGACATTCCAACAACAACTTTCTTTTTAGTCATCTAAATCTGCCCTTTCAATATCATAATCATCACGTTCACAGAAAATATCTGCAATTCCATCCATATTAATATCCGCCGTAATGGTGATATAATTATCCTGATTCTCATAGTCTTTGGAGAATCCGTCATCTGTGTACAATACATATTCAGTATGTCCATCAATGTATCCAAGCATGCTAAGTTCTTTTTCATTCAAACTTTCTGTGTTTTTAGCCGGAGCACATAAAGGTATCATATGATTCTTTTTAATAAATACAACGACCTGATGTGGCTCGATGTCAACAAAATAATTGCCCTTTTTATATATCTTACATGCCCTTTCAGGGAAAGTAACACACATCATTTCTTCCGGAACATACACATATCTGCCTCTGGCATTCTGGGTGTAAACCGGTGCAATCATTATATCCTCACCAATCATCAGCTGGTCTTCAACCATCTTAGCTCTGTCATCATTTTCATATACAAATGCCAACGGTTTAAACATCATTTCATCGCATAATGCCGCTTTCATATATTCACTATACAAATAAGGTATCAGCGAATATCTAAGATTAATAATATCCTTAAATTCATCCGTATTTTCAAATCTATAGCATTCCTGAACTCTTGTCCCTGCTGCCGAATGATTTCTTAATAACGGTGTAAATACACCTAGTTCCAGCCATCTAAGCACCAGTTCTCTTGAAGCATTACTTCCAAATCCACCAAGATCTGCTCCTGTATATAAAAAACCACACATATTAAGTGATGGAAGCATTTGAAGATTTAGTAAAATATGTGACCACCAGGAATAGTTATCTCCCATCCAGATTCCACCATACCTATGCATTCCAATATAAGATGATCTGGAAAACATCAAATATCTCTTTTCACTGTTGATTCTGTCAAAGGCTTCACCTGCTGCTCTTGTCATATTATAGCCATAAAGATTATGAACCTTGTCATGTCTAATCTTCTTACCATTTACATTATGATAAAATGACGAGTAATCTTTACTACTATTTTGGATGCCGTCAAACAGACCTCGTACAGACATCAGCTCGTCTATATCCTTTGATTTCATATCAAGCTTCTCTATTCTGTCCCATATTTCATCTAAACCATTCTGCGAATAAAATATAGCAGGCTCATTCATATCATTCCAAAAGCCCTCTATTCCTGCATCTATCAGTGTTTTGTACTTATCTCCAAACCATTTTCTTGCATCTGCGTTTAGAAAATCAGGAAAATACGTCAATCCAGGCCATACAGCAGTTACATAATCAGTTCCTTTTTCATCCTTGCAGAAGTAATTGTTCTTAACGCCTTCCTCACAAATGTCATAACCTTTTTCAATTTTTACACCAGCATCAATAATTGGAACCAATCTTATTCCTTTATTCTTAACTTCCTTCACATAATCATTAAAATGTGGGAATTTTGCCTCATCCACCGTGAAATCCTTATAGTGGTCCATATAATCAATGTCCATATATACAGCATCAAGTGGAATATTGCATTTTTCATAATTCTCAATAACATCATCAATATCCTGTCTGCAGGCATATCCCCATCTGCTCTGGGTAAATCCAAATGCCCACTTTGGTGGAATGTAACTCATGCCAATCAGCTGTCTAAATTCCCTTACTATCTCATTTAGGCCATCCGCCTCAACAATATACACATTAGCATCTGATGTCATTGCACTAATAACTATCTCGTTAACTTTCTCATAGCCGAAATCAAATATTACATTTGCCGGGTAGTCTACAAATACTCCGAATCTTTCTTCTCCGTCTACAACAAAGAAATTATGTGCACCATACAGCGAGCGCTTGTCCTCTGTGTGCGCAAAATCATCGCTGCAAAAGCTTTCATAAATATTACCACGCTTATTAATTCCCCTTACATTCTCACCCAGTCCATAAATAGATGTTCGCTCATCCATCTCATATTTAAGAATTAGTTGTTCTCCTGCAGTTACGCTAAAATATGGCATATTCCCCTGTGATGCCTCTATATTTTCAACTGCCGCCTCTGTGTTAAACGGTGCTCCAAATACGTATTTTTTTATCATTGTTGTCTTTCCTTC
>CAZBKO010000127.1:0-5405 GCA_964492545.1 uncultured Lachnospiraceae bacterium | reverse complement strand
AAATCAAGGATTCTTACGAACTGGTCCGATGTAGTGCAACTATGGTTTCCACATGTCCACTAAAAGGGAACATATCCACCGGCCACACGCTTTTTGCCTCATAACCTTTCTTTTCTAAATAAGCCACATCTCTCTCGAGTGTTTCCGGATTACATGAAACATACACAACCTTGGCAGGTCCAAGCTTAATAACTGAAGAAAGAAAAGCCTCATCGCTTCCCGCTCTTGGTGGGTCCATAATAACAACATCTGCACTTTCGCCCTTCGCAGCCATATCAACCATAAATTTTCCGGCATCATCACATACAAATGACATATTCTTAACGCCATTTGCTTTTGCATTATTTATGGCATCTTTGATTGCATCTTTATTAAGCTCAACGCCAATGACTTCTCCCGCCTGCTTTGAAGCAATCATTCCGATTGTACCAATTCCACAATATGCATCTATTACTTTTTCTTTTCCTGTAAGCTCAGCAAGAGCGATTGCCTTGTTGTAAAGCTTCTCCGTCTGAATAGGATTTATCTGATAAAATGACTGTGCTGAAATTCTGAATTTGAGTCCACATAATTCGTCTTCAATATATCCCTTTCCATATAGAACTATGTCTCTCTTTCCAAGAACCATACTTGTATCTCTGTCATTTACATTGAGAACAATTGTAGTAATTTCAGGATGTAATTTGCGGAGTGCCTTAACAAAATTATTCTTTGATGGCATAATTGGTGAACGAAGTACCATAACTACCATAACCTCGCCTGTTGCATGTGCTGTTCTTATGAGAACATGGCGAAGTAATCCATATCCATTATCCTCATTATATATCTGTAGCTTAAATGATTTCACGAGATTTCTAATGTCTCTTATTATCGCATCTGCTGCCTGATTCTCAATTAAACACTCGTCAATATTTACAACTCTGTGGCTCTTTGCCTCATAAATTCCTGAGATGATTTCACCTTTTTTTGTGCGATGAAATACGGCATGAACTTTATTTCTATAATAATATGGCTCCTTCATTCCAAGTATCTGTTTAACCTGGCAATGCTTCTCCATAAGCTTCTCGACCTTGTTTTGTTTTTTCTTAAGCTGCTTATCATATGAAATATCAATGTACTCACATCCCCCGCAGCTTTCACTGTATGGACATACTCTGCCAACTTCTTCAGTCTTTTTTTGTGGCTGTCTATTTTTAGGTGCATTGTTCTTATATTTTGAATTATTATCTTTCATTTTTTCCTCCATGCCGAAGCGTTTTTTGCGTAGGCCTGCATCGAGAAATTCGCGTATGCGATTTCTCGATTGCAATATCCTAGTTTGAGCTCCGGATCAAACTTGTACGTGTTAGAAATTGTCATCAGACAATTTCGTCACGTTAACCTCCATGCCGAAGCGTTTTTTATTGGTTCGCTATCTGTTCTGCCAGATCCTTAAGATATACCCAGCGTTCCATCTTTTCCTCAAGTGACTTTTCCGCATCTTCCTTCTTCTTTGTAAGCTCGTTTAGCTTCACAAAATCACTTGTACATTTAAGCATTTCTGCATCACACTTCTCAATCAGTTCCTCAAGTGCTGCAATGTCGCCTTCAATTGTATCGTACTCTTTTTGTTCATTATAAGAAAATTTAAGTTTCTTTTCTCTCGTGTTTTTCCAGGTATCCTTCGAAGCGTTATCATTCTTATCTGCCTGCTTTGATGCAGCAATAGTCTCTCCTAAATCCTCAGCTTCCATTTCTTTTCTAAGGGCATAATCACTATATCCGCCCTCATACTGATTAATTGTTCCGTCTTCAAATGCAAACATTCTCCTCATTGTTCTGTCAAGAAAATATCTGTCATGTGAAACTACTATTACAATGCCATCAAAGCTGTCCAAATAATCTTCAAGTATTGTCAAAGTTGTAATATCCAAATCATTTGTAGGCTCGTCAAGTATAAGAACATTTGGTGCTTCCATAAGAACTCTCAATAAGTTGAGTCTTCTTTTTTCACCACCTGATAATTTACCAATAAGACCATACTGCTTTGAAGCATTAAACAAGAATTTTTCAAGCATTTGTGATGCTGAAATACTTCCTTCCTTTGTCTGAACATACTCTGCTGTTTCTCGAATATATTCGATAACCTTGAGTTCAGGATTCATATATGCTATGCCTGCACTCTTGTCGTTCTGAATTTCCTGTGTGTAATATCCAATCTTCACAGTCTGCCCAACAACAATATTTCCTGAATCAGGCTCTTCTCTGCCTGCTATCATTTTCATTAGAGTGGTTTTTCCACATCCATTCTTTCCAATAAATCCTACTCGGTCATTCTTGAGAAAAATATATGAAAAATCATTGATTAAATGTTTGTCTCCATAACCTTTACAAATATTTTCAAGCTCTATGGTAGTCTTTCCAAGTCTTGTTGAAACCGAACTCATTTCAACTCTTCCATCCTCCATAGGACCCTTTGTATTCTTCAACATCTCATACCTTTCAATACGAGCCTTCTGCTTAGTTGAACGGGCTCTTGCACCTCTCTGTATCCACTCAAGTTCAGTTCTAAGAATTGATTTTCTCTTTCTCTCTGAAGCCAGTGCCATATCTTCCCGCTCTGCCTTAAGCTCAAGATATCCAGAATAGTTTGCCTGGTAGCTGTATATTTGACCCTTATCTACCTCAACAATTCTGCTGGTTACACTGTCAAGAAAATATCTATCATGAGTTACCATTATCAATGCACCCTTCCATTTTTTCAGAAAATCTTCTAGCCAGTCTGCCATATCATTATCCAAATGGTTGGTCGGCTCATCCATAATAAGAATATCTGCCGGTGATACAAGTGCCGCCACAAGAGCAATTCTCTTTTTCTGACCTCCTGACAACGTTGAAGTAAGCTGCGTGAAATCTGTTATTCCAAGCTTGGTAAGCATTGTCTTAGCCGAACTTTCAAGATCCCATTTCGCATGAACATCACCTGAATTCATTCTGTGTATGCTATCTATTATTGTTTCATTTTCTTCAAATACAGGATGTTGTGGAAGATATCTGATAACAACATGATTAGCTGTTGTTACACTTCCTTCATCTGGTTCCTCGATGCCTGCAATTATCTTTAAAAGTGTTGATTTTCCAGTTCCATTTATACCAATAATACCAACCTTTTCGCCCTCCTGAAGATAAAATGATGCATTATCAAAAAGTGGCTCCTCGGTGTATGATTTAGTTAAATTTTCGACTGATAATATGTTCATCTATATTAATCCTTTCACACAAATATCTATAATACGTGTATCATTTTATCATTTACAAAAAATATATACAATAAGTTTGTAAATTAAAGAGCCACTTCACAAAATGAAATGGCTCCATGTAAAGTATTATTATTCTTCAACAAGTATCATGGCGCTAATACCATCTGCATTAACACTTCCAGATACCTTTCTGCTCTTGCTAAGATCAATGCGGCCATTACTTGCAAGTACTCTGTAATCACCATCAATATTAATCTGCGCATCTGTCATACCGGCATTGTATATAAATACAAGTCTTCCATTCTTGTAAGCAACAACATTCTTCTTATCTGCATCAATAAACTTAATCTGATTAGCTGACTCTCTTGTAAGAGTCTTGATTTCAGGATAATTATTTCTTATCTGCATAAGTCCTGCATAATATGCTGTCAAATCTTCATATTCGTGCATTCTGTTCCAATCCAGCATGTTGAGTTTCTTGCCTAAATTATAGCTGTTATCCTCGCCAAGCTTAGTTCTTGCTGCTTCCTCGCCTGCCTGCATAAATGGAACACCCTTTGACATCTGAACAATCGTTGCGGCTAATTTGTTCATAGCAACAATCTTCTCATTTCTAACTGTGTAGCTATGGTCCATCAACACTGAATCAATAAGCTTATCCCATAATGTACTGTTATCATGAGCTGATACATAATTGATAACCTTAGATGGCTCGTCTGGCTGAACGCCGAAGTCAGCTGCAAATCCACCTGGAATAACCTGTGCAAGCTTTGCTTCATAATCCTGTCTTCCATTTACGAATCCCGGAACTTCAAGCTCATTAAATGGTCCCTTAACTGTATCTCTTATATCATCATTGAAAATCAATATTCTATCGCTTAATTCATTAACAGCCTTCTTATCAGCCGGAACTGTTCCTTCTCTGTATGCACTTGGACCTGCTGACCAAGGCTCGCCATAAATAATCATGTCCTTGCCAAAATCACCAAGAGAATCAACTGCTGCCCTTATCTGATTCATTGTCTCCACATCATGAAGTCCCATCAGGTCAAATCTAAATCCATCAACATGATATTCCTTAGCCCAGAAAAGGACTGAATCAATCATGTATTTTCTGTACATCTGTCTGTCGCTGGCTGTATCATTTCCACATGCTGAACCATCGGAAGGAACTCCATTTTCATCCTGTCTGTAGTAATATCCAGGAACAGTCTTTTCAAATACCGAATCCATTGAAAATGTATGGTTGTAAACAACGTCCATTACCACCGAAATACCAACACTGTGAAGTGCCTGTACCATCTGTTTGAATTCATTTACTCTAACGGCTCCGTCATATGGATTAGTGGAATACGAACCCTCTGGAACATTGTAATTAACAGGATCATATCCCCAGTTAATATTCTCACATTCCTTTGACTCATCAATCGAACCGAAATCATATGAAGGAAGTAAATGTACATGGGTTATGCCAAGCTTCTTAAGGTAGCTTACACATGTTGGATGAATACCATCATTATTAAGAGTAGTATTAAGCTCTGTAAATGCCATGAACTTTCCTCTATGTTCAGATGTAACACCGCTTGCCTCATCATTTGAAAAATCGCCAACATGAACCTCCCATATCTGGGTGTCCTCAAGTGTATATGTTATATGTTTGTCCTCGGCCCATTTATCAGGATTAGTTCTTGCAAAATCAAGTACCATGCTTCTCTTGCTGTTCACGCCGCTGGCCTTGCCATATACATCGCTAGTCTCATTAGAAACGCCATCTACTGTTACGACATATGTGTAATATGTTCCGTCCAAATCCTTCTCCACTGTCGTTTCATATATTCCCTTGTCCTGTGATGTCATTGGCTGCTCAAGAATACATTTATCTCCTGCTTCGTCTGCGCTTCCGCATGTATATAGCTTAAGTGTTACTGATTGTGCTGTGGGTGCCCATACCTTAAATGTAGTCTTATCCTTTGAATAAACAGCCCCTAAATCGCTGCCATCATAACAAAATTCCTTTTCAAATTCCTCTGTGTTAAATCTTAACATAAATATTACCTCTTTTTCGTTCATAATGTCTTTAGTATACACTAAATTTAAACATTAATCAACGCCAGCTCTGAAAGGTAAATATTTTTCGCACTAATTATTGCAGGAAACTAAGGTCTT
>CAZBKO010000126.1:0-5445 GCA_964492545.1 uncultured Lachnospiraceae bacterium | reverse complement strand
TTGCTGTTTTGTGAGAAATCGGGATAATATAAAGTGGTTTACCTTTCAGAGCTGACTCAAGGATATCTGCTCTTGTTATATTTTTTGATTAATGCTATAATCAAAGATACTATCGAAATGCTTTAGTATTTTATTTAGGAAGAGATTAAGGTAAGATTATGAGTGAAATAAAGGATAAGTCCAAAAAGAATAACAAATCAGATGCTAATCACAGCAGTATTATAAGATACCTTAAGGCACCGTGGCTTATGGGTCTGATTCTGGTATGTATGTCTGTGTATACATTTACATTGGATGTTGTTGCCGGAAGCATTATGAGTATTGCGACAATTGTGTACATGATAATTTCTGTTGCTGTGTATTTCTATTTCAAACCGCGCGTTATGGAGGGGATGGTTCGGTTTGCATCCAACTATACGCAGGTGCAGAAGCATTTGCTTGAGGATTTACAGCTTCCATATGGTTTGATTGACGGAGCCGGAAGAATCTTATGGTTCAATAAGCAGCTTCAGCAGCTGGTGGATGGACAGACACTTGGATTTAAGTCGATAACTTCTGTATTTCCGGACATTGTGGAAGACAAATGGAAATTTGAGGACAAGACTAATGTCATGGAGATGATTCACAACGGCAGGAACTACAGAGTGGAATTCAATAAGGTCGAGATTGATGCGGCATTTAAGACAAGTCAGGCACTGAGCGTTCCGGGCAAGGAAGAATATCTTATAGCAGTGTATTTATTTGACCAGACACATGTTAAGCAGCTGGAGAAAGAGAACTATGAGACCAGAATGGTTTCGGGACTTATATACATTGACAATTATGACGAGGCTTTGCAGAGTGTAGAAGAGGTTAGGCAGTCATTGCTGGTAGCCCTTATTGATAGAAAGATTAACAAGTATTTTTCAGCTATGGATGCGATTGTGAGAAAGCTTGAGAAGGATAAGTATTTCATCGCAATTAAGCAGAAGTACGTTTCTCAGCTTCAGAGTAATAAGTTTTCAATACTTGATGAGGTTAAGACAGTCAATATAGGAAATGAAATGGCGCTGACCATAAGTATCGGACTTGGAATAAGCAGCCATGACTACGCTAAGGCATATGAATATGCAGGAGTTGCCATTGATTTGGCGCTTGGACGAGGTGGAGACCAGGCGGTAATCAAGGACGGAGAGAAGATTTATTTCTATGGCGGCAAGGGCAGGCAGGTTGAGAAGAACACGAGAGTTAAGGCAAGAGTTAAGGCACACGCCTTGAGAGAGCTTATAGAGACCAAGGACAAGGTTATTATTATGGGTCATGCAATTGGTGACATCGACTCATTTGGTGCGGCCATCGGTCTGTACAGGGCCGTCAAGACCATCAGTAAGAGGTCTTACATTGTAATCAATGAGATTACTGCATCACTTAAGCCGATGGTGGATTGCTTTATGGGCAATGATGATTACGAGGAAGATTTGTTTGTCAAGAGTGACAGGGCGAAGGAGCTTATTGATGACAACACACTTGTGATTATAGTGGATACCAGCAGACCAAGTATGGTGGAGTGTCCTGAGCTTATTTCAAGAAGCAGGGCCACAGTTATTCTTGATCATCACAGACAGAGCGGAGATGTTATTGAGAATGCTTCACTTTCATATATCGAGCCATATGCATCGTCAACCTGTGAAATGGTTGCTGAGATACTTCAATATATACATGATGGTATTAGAATTAAGCCTAGAGAAGCAGACGCCATGTATGGCGGAATTATGATAGACACTAATAATTTCACTAACAAGGCCGGAGTCAGAACATTTGAGGCGGCAGCATTTTTGAGAAAGAGTGGCGCTGAGGTTACGAGAGTTAGAAAGATGTTCAGAGATGATGTCAACGACTATATGGCGAAGGCGGAGACCATAAGGAATACGGACGTATTTGACGAGAAGTATGCCATAGGTGTGTGCCCAACAGGACATGTGGACAGCCCGACAGTTGTATGTGCTCAGGCTGCAAATGAACTCCTTAACATACGTGGAATTGTGGCATCATTTGTACTTACAGAATACAACAATAAGATATTTATAAGCGCAAGGTCCATAGATGAGATGAATGTACAGCTTGTTATGGAGAAACTTGGAGGCGGCGGTCATATGAATGTGGCAGGTGCCCAGCTTGAAAATATAACTATTGAAGATGCAGTTAAGCTTATAAGAGATACAGTCAGACAGATGGTTGAGGATAACGAAGTATAACTAGAGGAAAGGATTGATATAAATGGAAGTTATTTTATTACAGGATGTTAAGGCACTTGGAAAAAAAGGTGAGCTTGTTAAGATTAATGATGGATATGCTAGGAACTATGTGCTTCCTAAGAAGCTGGGGATTGAGGCTACAAGCAAGAATATGAATGACCTTAAGCTTAAGAAAGCCAATGATGACAGGATTGCCAAGGAAGCGCTTGAGGCAGCTAAGGCTTTGGCAGCAGATATTGCAGAGAAGTCTGTAACAGTGACAATTAAGACGGGCGAAGGCGGAAGAACATTTGGTTCTGTGTCCACAAAGGAAGTTGCAAAGGCTGTTAAGGAACAGCTTAATATGGATATTGATAAGAAGAAAATGGTGCTTGATGTTCCAATCAAGGCGCTTGGAGTATATAACGTAACTATTAAGCTACACAAGGATGTTACAGCGAAGTTAGCTGTTAAGGTTGTAGAGGGAAAGGAATAGAACCATGGATGAAGCGTTACTAAAACGTGAGATGCCACATAGTATTGCGGCTGAAAAGTCAGTTATAGGTTCAATGATAATGGATTCAGATGCTGTAATGGCAGTATCTGAGATGCTTACACAGGAGGACTTCTACGCAAGACAGTATGGAGTTCTTTTTCAGGCTATGGTTGATTTGTATAGTGAAAGTAAGCCGATAGACCTTGTAACACTTAAGAATAAGCTAGAAGAAATGGCAGCTCCACCGGAACTTAATTCAATAGAATTTTTAAGAGAATTGCTGGCAGCAGTGCCTACATCTGCCAATGTGAAGCAGTATGCGCAGATTGTGAGAGAAAAGGCCGTTCTTAGAAAGCTCATCAAGGTTAATTCAGAGATTTCCGAACAGTGTTATCTTGGCAAAGAGAAGCTGGAAACAATACTTGAGGAGACAGAGAAGAAGGTATTTGGACTTGTTCAGACACGTTCAGGCGGAGATTACGTTCCTATTAAGGATGTTGTAATTAATACTCTCGAGAAGATAGAGCTTGCTTCCAAGTCAAGCGGAACAGTAACCGGTATACCTACAGGGTTCCTTGACCTTGATTATAAGACATCAGGAATGCAGCCATCGGATTTGGTGCTGATTGCAGCCAGACCATCTATGGGTAAGACCGCATTTGTTTTAAATGTAGCGCAGCATATGGCTTTTAGAAAGGACGTAACTGTTGCGGTATTTAGTTTGGAAATGAGCAAGGAACAGCTGGTAAATCGTATGCTGTCCCTTGAGTCAAAGGTAGATTCGCAGCATATAAGAACAGGTAATCTTGAGGATTCAGAGTGGGAGATGCTTATTGAAAGTGCCAATGTAATTGGTAATTCTCATTTGATAATTGATGATACCCCAGGTATTTCAATAGGAGAGCTTCGTTCAAAGTGTAGAAAATATAAAATGGAGCACAACCTTGGTGTTATAATGATTGACTACCTTCAGCTTATGAGCGGTGGAGGAAGAAGTGAGAGCCGTCAGCAGGAGATTTCAGAAATATCAAGATCGCTCAAAGCCCTTGCGAGAGAGCTTAAGGTGCCTGTAATCGCGCTTAGCCAGCTTAGCCGAGCTGTTGAGCAGAGACCGGACCACAGACCAATGTTATCTGATCTTCGTGAATCAGGAGCCATCGAGCAGGATGCCGATGTTGTTATGTTCCTGTATAGAGATGATTACTATAACCACGACACTGAGAGAAAAGGTGTGGCAGAGGTAATCATAGCCAAACAGAGAAATGGTCCAATCGGAACAGTTGAGCTGCTTTGGTTACCAGAATATACAAAATTCGCCAATATGCAGAGATAATTTATTAAAAACTGCGTCCTGACTTATTGAAGGTTGAAATTTAGGTTGCTATAATGAACTCAGTCCGTTTTGGACTGAGTTTTTTTGAAGGGAGATATAAATGTTGGAGAAGAGATATATGATATCTGATGCATCAAAAATGGTTGATGTGGAGTCACATGTTCTGCGATATTGGGAAGAGGAATTGATGGTGGAGATTCCAAGAAATGAAATGGGTCACAGATATTATACTGATTTTCATATAGAATTGATGAAAAAGGTAAAAGAACTGAAGGATAGTGGGTTTCAGCTAAAGGCCATAAAAATGCTTATACCAGAGCTGTACTCCAATCCGGAGGCGGATGTAAATACGTTGGAGATTATGAAGGAAGAACTGAATACAGTTCAGGAGGCGGCACCAGTCCGCAGCGATGAGCCGCTTTCAGCCGGAGAACATACAGGCACAACCAAAATGGAGCAGTTTGAGAACATAATTGGAAACATTGTAACCAGAGCGCTTAAGGAGAACAATAACGAGCTGGGAAGAGAAGTCAGTGAAACTGTCAGTGACAATGTAATAAAGGAAATAGATTATATGATGAGACTGCAGGATGAGAGAGAGGAAGAAAGATTTAAGAAATTTGATGAGGTTCTTAGAAACTATCAGACAAGCAGAAAACAGGTTGCAGCAACAGGGGAGAAGAGAAGAATACTGGGAATTCGTAAGAAAAAATGACAATAATATTGAAATAAAATTATATAGGATTTATTATAGATATATATTACACACGGAGGAAAAATGCATGGGAAAGAGAATTGTTAGTATCATCTTGAGTATATTTATGATGATTAATATGATGCCTTCAATGTACATAACAGCATTGGCTGTTGAAGAGGATTATTATATAGTTGGAGAAGGTGTCGAGCTAGGCAGCTGGGACCCTGAAATGGCACAACAGATGCTGGATAATGGGGATGGAACATTTTCTTATGAAATAGAAGTGGAGGAAGGCCAGCTTTACGAATTCAAAATTCTACCAACGAATGTGGACCTGACAGGTGAAATCACAGCTCAGGATGGTGGCAATTTTCAGACTATGGCTCTAGCTTCGGGTACTGCTTCAATTACATTTGCCCCATCAAAGACAGGAGACAGCAGAATAAGCCTGAACGGTCTTGTATGGCCAACTCCGGCACAGACCTATTACGTTGTAGGTGATATGAACGACTGGGATACTAAGAATGCTTTACAGATGACCATGAATGATGATGGTACATATTCAGCAACCTTTGAAAATATCACAGGTAAGAATTATGAGTTTAAGGTTGCGCAGGATGCACCGACATATGGTATGTACAAGTCATGGGGCGACCAATGTCATTAAGATAAGAACATAACCCAATATAAGAACAGATATGGTTAA
>CAZBKO010000125.1:0-5705 GCA_964492545.1 uncultured Lachnospiraceae bacterium | reverse complement strand
TCTTCCCTTATTTTTTTACTAATCTTGCCAATAATAATTATACTCTAACTTTTATTAACAAAGAATTAGGAGATATTACTATAGGAAAAAATAGTTGTTGTTAATTATTCACAAAAGCATCTTTTTTTAGTTGTAAATTTTCACATATTTACCATAAAACAGTTGCATTTAGAATAATTATATATTATAATACAAAAAGAATTGACGTACGTGTAGGCGCCAATCATATAAGCAAAATAAAAAAGGAAAGGGATGGATTTTAATTATGAGAAAATCTATTAAGAAGTTTGTTTCTGTTTTTACAGCAGCAGCAATGGCATTTGTAGGCGTACTTGCAACAAATCCAGTTGTAGCTAAGGCAGATACAACTAAGACAATTCATGTTATCTGTAACGATGATGTGTCAAGCTATAAGGGTGTAGCTTTACAGGTTTATGGAGGCTTAACAACAACTGAAACAGTTCGTATGGATTCAGTATCAACAGGTTGGGGAGTAAGCGATACTCAGATTAAACTTCTTACACTTAACGAAGGTAAGGCAGATGTAACAGTTAGCTATGATGGATCGGCATCAGGAATGCAGTTCATTAAGTACACAGCTACAACATGTGATATGGCTAATACAGGACATGATACAGCAGATGTAATGACAGCACTTAATGATGCTGGAACAGAAATTTGGATGACATTCACAGGATCATCTTATACAGTAAGCACAACAGATCCTAGCTTATTATCAGCAACAGAGACAGCAATTGCAGCAATTGATGCAATTGGAACAGTTTCATTAGACAGCAAGGACAAGATTGAAGCAGCAGAAGCAGCATATGCAGCTCTTGCAGCTGATGAGAAAGCTAATGTTACTAACTATGCTACATTAACAGCAGCTAGAACTCAGTATGATGCTCTTAAGAAAGCACAGGATGATGCTAATGCAGCAGCAGCTGGAGAATTAACAGTTTATGTTAAGGCACCTGCTGAATGGACAGAAGTAGCTATGTGGGCATGGACAAGTGCTGGAGATCTTTTCGAAGCATGGCCAGGACAGACAATGGCAGCATGTGATAACAATGACGGATATTTCAAAGCAACAATCAAAGTTGATGGTGTAACAAGCATTATTTTCGCTGGTGGTAATGGTGACATTGCTAATACACAGATTGGTCAGACAGATAATATCGAAGAACTTGCAGCTGGTACATATTGGTTTACACTTACACCATATGAAGAAGGACATGACCCAGCAGATATCAATGGACGTCCTGGATTTACAGTAGCATCTTCTACAACAGCACCTGAAGGATGGGCTGAAGAAGAAAAGGCTGAAATCGAAACACAGGCTCCAACAGAAGCACCAGAAGAAGGTGAAGAAGATACAACAGAAGACGCTGGAGCAGCTTGGGATTCTATGAAGTTAAAGATTCATTTCCTTAACAGCGAAGAATGGGAAAAAGTTGGCGTTTATCTTACATATGGTTCATGGGCTGAAATCACAGGAGCATGGCCAGGAGCAGAAATGGGACTTGAAGTTGGATCAGAAACTTGGTATGCAGTAGGTACTAACGGAACAGCAGAAGAGACATACAATGTAATCTTCAACAACCTTGTATCAGATGCAGAAGCTGAAGAAGGCGCTGTTAAGCACCAGACAGCTGATACTAAGGAACTTACAACAGGTGAATATTGGTTCGTACTTGACGAAGTTACAGCAGAGTCTGATACTCAGGTAACTTACAGCGTTAAGATGTACACATCTGTAGAAAATCTTGAAAAAGATGGATATACATATGATGGACAGGGACTTGATTCAGTTGAAGATCCAGCTGGAGAAGAAGCCGAAGATACTACAGAAGCTGAAACAGAAGATGACAAGGCTGATGGCGCTGAAACAGGAGATGTTGCTCCAGTTGCAGTTATGGTATTAGGTCTTGCAGCAGTTGTTGCAGTAGTAGCAGCTAAGAAGAAACAGAACGCATAATTACAGTTTGTAATAATGTTTAATATTAAGAAGAACCAGTAATCTGGTTCTTCTTTTTAGTTACATACATTGTTTTATGAGTTTCACACTGTTGCAGAGCAGAGAATAAAATAATCTAACGGCATAGATAACTGAAGATAAAGTAAAATACTTTACTAAAGGAGTAACTGGTATTAGTAGAATTATAGGTTGTGAATTAATACTATAAAGCAACGATAATTCTTTTGTAATTTATAAGAATTTTACAAAAAAACTATTGCCAAAGTCATGTAATTGTTATATAATACATAAAGAATTGATAGTAATCAATCAACAAAATATTATAATCAGAAGGGACGGATTTGTTTTATGAAAAAGACAATGAAGAAATTAGTTGCAGTAGCAACAGCAGCAGTAATGACATTTGCAATGGGCGTTTCAGCTTATGCAGCAAGTGTAGTAACATTAGCAGGATCTATGAATGATTGGAATGCAACAGACATGGATACTAAGTTTGCAGACGAAGATGGAGATGGAATTCTTACTTACACAACTAAGCTTGCAGCTGGTGATTACACATTCAAGTTAATCCTTGACGGAGCTTGGACACCAGACGGAATGCAAAACAACTATGGTATCACAGTAGCAGCTGACACAGACGTAACATTCTGCTACAATCCTAACTCATCTAACACATACCAGTTTACAGCAGTAGGTGCTGGCGTTACAGTTAACACAGATTGTAACAGAGCAGATGCTGAAAAAGAAGGAAAAGATCCTGAAGAAATCAAAGGAATCCTTGAAGAAGCAGCAGCAGACGCAGCTACATGGGCACCAAAGGTAGACGCTCCAACAGAAGATACAACAGCAGTAGCAGAAGATACAACAACAGCAGCAGCAAATGATGATACAACAGCTTCTAAAGATACAACACCAGCAACAGGTGATGCACTTTCTTTATCAATCGTATTAATCGGTGCAGTAGCAGTTGTAGCATTCGTAGCTTCAAGAAAGAAAGCTAACGCTTAATTTCATACGAATTAATAATTGTTTACATAAGAACTGGGATTATATCCCAGTTCTTTTTTTGTATTTATATAGCACATATGTAGATAATACTTGTATCAAAGTATTGTAAGAGGTGCGTATGATTATTAATAATGGAAAAATATTTACAATGAATGATAAGGTAATTGAAAATGGTTGTGTTCAAATAAAAAATGGTAAAATATGTCACATATACGATAAGCCGCTATCATGCTATGATATAGATGAAGAAATATTGGATGCTAAGGGTTTGTGGGTTATGCCGGGAATAATTGAAGCTCACTGTCACATTGGAATCACAGAGGAGAAAAAGGGAAATGAGGGTGATGACTGTAATGAACAGACGAATCCATGTACACCATATCTTAGGGCAATTGACGCAATTAACCCTTTGGACGCAGCATTTCACAATGCAATACGAGCCGAAATAACATCCGTTATGGTTGGACCGGGAAGCAGTAATGTGGTTGGAGGCCAATTCGCATTTATAAAGACATTTGGCAGAGATATTGACAAAATGATACTTTTAGAACAGGCAGCACTCAAGTGTGCATTCGGTGAAAATCCTAAAAATACCTATGGGACTTGCGGAAACACTCCATCAACAAGGATGGCGATAGCTTCAATACTTAGGGAACAATTAGCTGTAGCAAGTGAGTACAAAAAGAAAAAAGAAAAGTCAATAATGGATGGAAATATAGATGCATTTGTATGCGATTATAAACTAGAACCATATTTAGATGTTCTTAATGGTGTCATTCCAATTAAGGCGCACGTACATCGTGCTGACGATATAATGACAGCCATAAGAATAGGAAAAGAATATGGGATAGCAGTTACATTAGATCATTGTACAGAGGGGCATATAATTGCGCAGGAGATAGCTGATTCAGGCTATCCAGCAATATTAGGACCTGATCTTGCATCGCGAAATAAAATAGAAGTACAAAACGCAGATTTTAAAACAGCTAAGATTCTTAATGAAAAAGGGATTTTATTTGCGATAACAACAGATCATCCTGTTTCGTTAATTCAGTATTTGCCTTTATGTGCAGGACTTGCTGTAAAACGTGGGCTGCCTTTGATGGATGGATTAAAGGCAATAACAATTAATGCTGCTAAAATATGTGGTGTTTCCCATAGAGTTGGAAGTATAGCGGAGGGTAAAGATGCAGACATTAGTATTTTTACAGGAAACCCTATGGAAATCTTTACAGAAACAGTATATACTATAATAAATGGAAAGATTGTATATGAAAGAGGCAGGATACGTGATGAAAACAGTACAGGATAAATTAAATGAATTGCGACTGATGATGAAGGATAAGGGAATTACCGTATATGTAATACCAACCTCGGATTATCATGAATCAGAATATATTAATGATTACTTCAAATGTCGTGAATATATGAGCGGTTTTACAGGCTCAGCTGGAACGATGATTGTAACGCAGACACGGGCAGTGTTGTATACTGATGGGAGATACTTTATTCAGGCGGAGAAGGAACTGGCAGGTACAGGAATACAGCTGATGAGAACAGGTGAAAAGGATGTTATTTCTCAGGAAGAATATATTAGGCAGAATGTTAATGATGGAAGCATTGGATTTGATGGAAAAGTTGTAGCTGCATCATATGCTAACAAATTTTCGGCAGACCATAATATTATCTGTAATTCAGATTTAGTGGGACGAATATGGGATGGAAGGCCATCACTTATAGGTAAATGGGCATTTGTATTAGACAAGAGATATGCAGGTGAAACATCAAAAGACAAACTGGCAAGAGTGCGTCAGCAGATGAGCCAGTACAATGCGAAATACTATGTTTTGACAAGCCTTGATGATATTGCATGGATATATAATATTAGGGGCAATGACATTGCATATAATCCGGTTGTTATGTCATACACAATAATAGGAATGTACGGGGGAACAATTTATCTTCATAAGGCAGCAATAACCCAGGAGATAGAAGAATATTTTAGAACAATAAATATTAAGATTAAGGCATATAACGAATTCTATGAAGATTTGTCGTTGTTAGATGATAAGGTTCTTCTTGAAATGGATAAAATTAATTATACAGCATATTTAAAGATTAATAAGGATAGAATTCTCAATAAAGAGAATCCTACGACACTAATGAAATCAATAAAGAATTCTACTGAAATTGAGAATTTAAAGAAAGCCCATGTTATGGATGGCGTGGCAGTAACAAGATTTATGTACTGGCTTAAGAATGAGGTGAGTATAAGAAATGATATTAGTGAATTAAGTGCTGCAGAGAAGCTGGAGGAGTTTAGAAAAGAATATGATTCATACATTGAACCGAGCTTCGAAACTATAAGTGCATATGGGCCTAATGGAGCTATGATGCATTATAGTGCAGATAAGGACAGTAATGCACTATTAAAACAGGGAGATTTTTTGTTGGTAGATTCAGGAGGACAGTACTTTGAGGGAACAACGGATGTTACAAGAACATTTGCTCTCGGTGAGATTTCCGAAGAGGCCAGGAAACATTTTACTCTAGTTGCAAAGTCGATGCTGTCTTTGGCAAATGCCAGATTTTTATATGGCTGCAAGGGAATGAATCTGGATATTTTGGCAAGGGGACCTTTGTGGAATATAGGAATTGATTACAAATGTGGAACGGGTCATGGCGTAGGATACCTTTTAAACGTTCATGAAGCACCAAA
>CAZBKO010000124.1:0-5766 GCA_964492545.1 uncultured Lachnospiraceae bacterium | reverse complement strand
GAATTGCTTGCCTTGCTAATTATGTAATGGCAGATGCACTTAATCCAGCTATTACAGCAGCAACTCAGTGGTTTGAAAGAACACTTGATGATTCAGCTAATAAGAGAATCAGTGTTCCGGAAGCATTCCTTGCAATCGATGGAATTCTTGATTTATATTTAAATGTAGTAGACGGACTTGTTGTATACCCTAAGGTTATCGAGAAGAGACTTATGTCTGAACTTCCATTTATGGCAACAGAGAACATAATGATGGACGCTGTTAAGGCAGGTGGAGACAGACAGGAATTACATGAAAGAATCCGTACATTATCTATGGAAGCAGGCAAGAATGTTAAAGAACAGGGACTTGACAATAACTTATTAGAGCTTATTGCCGCTGACCCATCATTTAACCTTTCAATAGATGAACTTAAGAAGACTATGGACCCTGCAAAATATACAGGACGTTCAAAGGAACAGGTAGAAGAATTCCTTAACGAAGTAATCAATCCTATCTTAAAGGACAACAGTGAAGTCCTTGGTATGACAGCTCAGATAAACGTTTAATAATAGAATGGAGGATATGTACAATGGGTGGATTCTTTGGTGTTGCATCTAAGAATGACTGTGTGTTTGATTTGTTCTATGGAACAGATTATCATTCACATTTAGGAACAAGACGTGGTGGTATGGCAGTGTATGGCAAGGATGGTTTTAACCGTTCAATTCATAATATTGAAAACTCACCATTTAGAACAAAATTTGAAAAAGATGTTGATGAGATGGAAGGCAGAATTGGTATTGGATGTATTTCAGATTACGAGCCACAGCCTTTAATCGTGCGTTCGCATCATGGAACATATGCAATATCAACAGTTGGCAAGATTAACAATATGGATGCCATTGTTGCAGACATTTTTAGAAGTGGAAATGCTCATTTTCTAGAGATGAGTGGTGGAGATATAAATGCAACTGAGCTTGTGGCAGCAATAATCAATCAGAAGGATAACATTCTTGAGGGTATTCAGTATGCCCAGGAAATTATTGATGGTTCCATGACAATGCTAATTCTCACACCAAAGGGAATATATGCAGCAAGAGATAAAATAGGTAGAACTCCTGTTGCCATAGGACAGAAGGAAGACGGTTATTGTGTATCCTTTGAGAGCTTTGCATACCTTAACTTAGGGTATACAGATTATAAGGAATTGGGACCTGGTGAAATCGTGGTTATAACACCTGAGGTTGTACAGACACTTGCAGCACCTGGTACTGATATGAAGATATGTACATTCTTGTGGATTTACTATGGTTATCCTTCTTCATCATATGAAGGAATCAGCGTCGAGAAGATGAGATACAACTGTGGCGAAAAACTTGCAAGCAGAGATAACGTTCGTCCGGACATCGTTGCAGGTGTACCTGATTCAGGTATTGCTCATGCAATCGGATATGCAAATGCATCAGGAATTCCATTTTCAAGACCATTTATCAAATATACACCAACATGGCCACGTTCATTTATGCCAACTAAGCAGAGCAGAAGAAATCTCATCGCTAAGATGAAGCTTATTCCTGTTCATGATCTTATTAAGGACAAGAGTCTTCTCCTTATAGATGACTCGATTGTACGTGGAACACAGCTTCGTGAGACAACAGAATTCCTGTATCAGAGCGGCGCTAAGGAAGTGCATATCAGACCTGCATGTCCACCACTTCTCTATGGATGTAAATATTTAAACTTCTCAAGATCTACATCTGAGATGGACCTTATAACAAGAAGAATAATAGCTGTTAAAGAGGGAGATAATGCAGAAAATTCATTAGAAGAGTATGCAAATCCTGAATCTGATCGCTACGCAAGTATGCTAGAGGAAATAAGAAGACAGCTCAACTTCACATCACTTAGATATCATAGACTTGATGATATGATCGATTCGGTTGGTATTAAGCCTGAAAACCTTTGCACATATTGCTGGGATGGAAAAGAATAAATGAACATAAACTTAGAATACTATAAAGTATTTTATAATGTAGTTAAATATAATGGTATAAGTGCAGCGGCTGAGAAGATGTGTATCTCTCAGCCTGCTGTTAGTCAGGCGGTCAAGCAGTTAGAATCAGAGCTTGGCAGCCGGCTTTTTTTACGTTCACCAAAAGGTATAAGACTGACTCCAGAGGGGGATATGCTGTATTCGTACGTAAAAGAGGGATACGAGCATATTTTAATTGGCGAGAAGATGCTAAAGAAAATGCTTGGTCTGGAAAATGGAGAAGTGCGAATTGGTGCAAGTGATATGACACTGGAGTATTATCTTCTTCCATATCTAGAAAAATTTCATGAACAATATCCACAGATAAAAGTTACTGTCACAAATGGGCCAACGCCGGAGACAATTAATTATCTTTATGAAGGTAAAATTGATTTTGGTATTGTAAGCTCACCATTTGATGCAAGAGCAGATATTAAGATTAAAAATGTAAGAAAAATCAAAAACGTATTTGTTGCAGGAAAAGAAATGGTAAACATTAAAGACAAGACGCTGTCGTATAATGATTTGGTTAACTATCCACTTATTTGCCTTGAAGAAAATACAAGTACCAGAAAATTTATGGACGAGTTCCTTATGAAAAATGGAATTAAGCTTGAACCGGAATTTGAGCTTGCCACAAGTGATATGATAGTGCAGTTTGCCCTTAGAAATCTTGGAATAGGATGCGTTGTGAGCGATTTTGCCAGTAAATATATAGAATCGGAAGAATTATTCACACTTAAATTTGATAAAGATATGCCTGAGAGAAATATGTGCATTATCACAAGTGATAAGAACCCAATTTCAAAGGCAGGTGAAACTTTGTTAAATATGCTAATATAAGTAAAAGTTATACAAAATATAATCAATATTAATTTTACTTATAAAAGATAATATGGTAGAATATTGAAGTAAAAAGTATTGATATGCTTCCTTGAAGCAGAATGGAGGAATTATGGTTAGAGCAATAGTTGGCGCTTGTTGGGGCGATGAAGGAAAAGGTAAGATTACAGATATGCTTGGTGAAACATCAGACATTATCGTCAGATTCCAGGGTGGAAGTAACGCAGGACATACAATAATCAATGATTATGGAAAGTTTGCATTGCATTTATTACCATCAGGTGTATTTTACAATCACACAACATCTGTTATTGGTAACGGTGTTGCACTTAACATTCCATACTTAATCAAAGAAGTTAATGATATAGTAAGTAAGGGCGTTCCAATGCCTAAGATTCTTGTATCAAACAGAGCACAGATTTTAATGCCATATCATATTCTGTTTGACCAGTATGAGGAAGAAAGACTTGGAAAGAAATCATTTGGTTCAACAAAATCAGGTATTGCACCATTTTATTCAGATAAATATGCAAAGATTGGTTTTCAGGTTTCAGAATTATTTGATGATGCAGTATTAGAAGAAAAGGTTGAAAGAATTTGCGAGATGAAGAACGTTATGCTTGAGCATATGTATCATAAGCCGGGAATCGTTCCTGCAGAATTACTTGCAACACTTCATGAATATAGAGATATGATTGCTCCTTATGTTTGCGATACTTCAGTATTCTTAAGAAAAGCAATCAAAGAAGGAAAGAACATTTTACTTGAGGGACAGCTTGGTTCACTTAAAGATCCGGATTTTGGAATTTATCCAATGGTTACATCTTCATCAACACTTGCTGCTTATGGAGCAATTGGTGCAGGTATACCACCATACGAAATCAAAGACATTATCACAGTTGTTAAGGCTTATTCAAGTGCAGTTGGTGCAGGTGAATTTGTAAGTGAAATATTTGGTGAAGAAGCAGATGAACTTAGAAAACGTGGCGGAGACGCAGGTGAGTTCGGAGCAACTACAGGAAGACCTAGACGTATGGGATGGTTTGACTGCGTAGCTTCAAGATACGGATGTAAGATTCAGGGTGCAACACAGGTAGCACTTACAGTACTTGATGTACTTGGATACCTAAAAGAGATTCCTGTATGCGTTGGATACAAGATTGATGGCGAAGTAACTAGAGAGTTCCCTACAACAGTAGAGCTTGCAAAGGCTGAACCTGTATACGAAGTACTTCCTGGATGGAATTCAGATATAAGAGGAATTACAAAGTATGAAGATCTTCCGGAAAACTGCAGAAAGTATATCGAATTTATAGAGAAGGAACTTGAAACACCGGTTAAGCTTGTTTCAAATGGTCCGGGAAGACATGAAATAATCAATAAAATATAGTTACAAATATGGAGGTAGTAAGGTTGGAATTATCAAAATATTTTGACCACACCATATTAAAACCATCTGCAAGCGAAGATGAAGTAAAGACAATCTGCAAGGAAGCTCTGTACTACAACTTCGCTTCAGTTTGTGTTAACCAGTATCGAACTTCACTTGTGAAAAAGCTGCTAGACGGAACGGATGTGCTTGTGTGTACGGTGGTTGGTTTTCCACTTGGAGCGGTTTCCACAGAAGTTAAAGTGTTTGAAACACTTGAAGCGATAAAGGATGGCGCAGATGAAATAGATATGGTTATCAATGTGGGTGCACTTAAGGACAGGAACTATAAATATGTTAAAAGGGATATTGAATGTGTAAAAAATGCATGCGGTACTAAGACTTTGAAAGTCATTATAGAAACCTGCCTGCTGACAGATGATGAAAAGAAAAAAGCCTGTGAGTTGGCAGTAGCTGCAGGTGCTGACTTTGTAAAGACATCAACAGGATTTAGCACGGGTGGGGCGACAACAGATGATGTGGCATTGATGAAGTATACAGTTGCTGGAAAAGCAAGGGTTAAAGCATCCGGCAAAATTAGGGACTATGATACTGCGATGAATATGATTCACGCAGGTGCAGACAGACTTGGAACAAGTGCTACAGTTTCAATAATAAATAAAAAGTAGGTGCTTTATGGTAAGAATTATAATTGGATTTGTACTTATATTGTTCGATTTCTCCATTGGAGCAGAGAATAATATAATTGGATTACTTCCGGATTTTGTAGGCTTTATTTTTCTGTTTTTCGGAATGAAAGCAGAGCAGGATAAATGCGCAACATTTAAACAGGATAAGAAATATATGATTCCATTTGCAATATATGGTTATGGAATTTATCTCGGAAACCTTTATGGAATAATAGGAGAACAGAATCCTTATGTTATCTGTGCATCGGCGATAGTATCAATGCTTACCTATGTATATACAATGTTTCTTGTAATAAGAGGAATTAAGCATGCTGAGGAAAGCTATTCTGTCAAGATTGGTTCACATAGAATGACATATATTTGGAAGATAACTGCGATGTGCTATTTCCTTGAAAATGGAACACTTTTATTAAGCATTGGTCAGTTGTATATGATATTCTATCTTGCAGGTATGGTTTCAAGAATTGTGTTTATTGTATATACAACTCAGGCAGCAATTGTGTATTCTGAGAGAAAACGAAATAATAGATTGTAATTTGATATTCAAAATGATATTATAAAATCATAATTTTAACAAAAAGGAGAGGTATCTAGATGAAGAAAATGAAGTATTTTCTTCTTGCAATGCTTGTATTGGCACTGGGTGTAACAGGATGCAGCAAAGGCGACAAGGAGAAGAAGGAAGAGAACAAAGAGGATGCGAATGCAGTAAATATTATCGATGATAATTATCGTTCATTTTATGAAGTGTTTGTATATTCATTCTATGACAGTGATGGGGATGGAATTGGAGATCTTAAGGGATTAATTCAGAAGCTTGACTATATTAA
>CAZBKO010000123.1:0-5817 GCA_964492545.1 uncultured Lachnospiraceae bacterium | reverse complement strand
AGAAAGGATTAACTATGAAGAGAGCGATAGCAATTATTATGGCGGGGGCCATGGCATTTTCAATGGCAGGATGTAAGAAAAAAAGTTTGGATGAAATTGATGCACAGGATACAACTAAGGCAGCATCTGAGAGTGGTGTAAGCTTTGATGAACTGAAGCCTGAGGATGGGGCAAAGCTGACATACTGGACCGCTGATACAGACTTTGGTAAGGAAATGGCAAAGGAATTTGAGGCGAAATATGGTGTCCATGTGGAGGTGGAAGAGGTAGGACTTGGAGCTATTGATAAAATGGTGTTAGATGGTCCATCCGGTAAGGGAGCAGATGTATTTATGTGTGCACATGACTCATTTTCACAGGGTATAGCATCTGGAATACTACTTCCTATGGATGAAGCAGTTGTTGATTATCTTGGTGAACGTGTGGATGAAGTCGGTATTAAGACGGTTACAAGTGAGGATAAGGTATACGGTGTTCCTGTTTCCCTTGAAACAAGCTGCTTATTCTACAATAAAGATATGGTTGGTGATAATCCGGCAACAACTTTAGAAGAGATTATGGAGGGTGCAGATAAAGTAAATGATATTGATAATAATGTATTTCAGCTTCTATATACAGTAGGCGATGGATACAAGATTTATCCTATATTATCAGCATATGGATTTAAGCTTTTCGGTGAAAATGGTGATGATGCAGATAATCCGGGACTTGATACAGATGAATTTGAAAAAGGCCTTGAGCTTGTGAGCAAGCTCAGAGAAACAATGCCAATAGCTTCAACTGATTTGAACAATGTAAGCTTTCTTAGAAGTGAATTTGCAGATGGAAAGGTTGCATATGAAATAACAGGACCATGGGATTTGGCACAATTCAAGGAAAGTGGTGTTAATTTCGGAGTAACAACATTGCCTACATATGAAGGAAAACCATTAACACCATTTGCAGGTGTAATAAATGCTCATGTGTCAGCTTTTACCAAATATCCAATAGCAGCACAGCTATTTGCAGCGTATCTTGTTTCAGATGAGGCAGCTGTCAAGCTTTATGACCTGGCTGGTGATATCACAACTGTAAAAACTGTATCACAAATAGATGAATTTAAGAATGATGAATATATTAAGGCATTTACAGAACAATTTGCAAACTCGTACCCAATGCCATCGGTTAAGAGAATTTCCTATTTTTGGACTGTATCAAAGGCAGCAACTATAGCCGTTTTTGACCAGGAGCTCACACCGGCAGAGGGAAGAAAAAAGGCAGTTGATGATTGGAATGCGTTAGTTCAGTCAGAATAAAAGGCAGAGAGGTGGAACAAAGGTGAACTTAGCAGCAATATGCCATATACCAAAAAGCAATTACGCATATGCTTATGCAAAGGATGAACTTCACATAAGATTGCGTACAGCTAAAAATGATATTGACCATGTTAGATTATTTTATGGTATCAAGTATGACTGGACTAATAAAGTGTGCTTTGACATGGAAAAAATATTAAGCGATGAGTTTTATGATTATTATGAATACACAATAAAAAGCAAAGATACAAGAATTGGCTATTATTTCGAGCTGACAAAAGGAAAAACGATTCTATGCTATACAGAAGCAGGATATGTGGAAAAATTCAACGACGAAAAATCCTATTGCTATTTTTTCCAATATCCATACATCAACGAAATAGATGTGCATAAAAAGCCATCATGGGTGAATAAAACCAATTTTTATCAGATTTTTGTGGAAAGATTTTATAATGGAAATCCGGATAATTCTCCATCAAAGCTTGTACCATGGGATTCATATCCAACTCCCACATGCTTTATGGGAGGTGATTTGGAAGGCATTATTAAGAAAATGGATTATCTTAGTGATTTAGGAATAAACGGCGTGTATTTAACACCAATTTTTCAGTCAGTATCAAATCACAAATATGACACGAACGATTATATGAGCATTGATAAATATTTTGGAGATAAGGATACTCTCAGAAGACTTGTGGATGAATGCCACAAAAGAAAGATACGAATTGTTTTAGATGCGGTATTTAACCATTGTGGCAAGGACTTTCCACCATTTTTGGATGTAATTGAAAAAGGCAGAGCTTCTAAATACTATGACTGGTTTTACATTGATGGTGACAAGGTAGAGTTTGATCCGATTAATTTTCAGGCCTTTGGCTTTGTACCATATATGCCTAAGATGAATACCGGAAATAAAGAAGTCAGAAAATATCTTCTGGATGTTACAAGATACTGGACTGAAGAATTCAATATTGATGGATGGAGGCTGGATGTATCGGATGAGCTGGATCATGATTTTTGGAGAGAATTCAGAAAACTAGTTAAATCCATTAACAGCGATGCTGTGATTATTGGTGAGAACTGGCATGATGCATATCCATGGCTTCAGGGAGACCAGTTTGACAGTGTAATGAATTATTCTCTAACCAAGCTTTCAGTAGATTATTTTGCAACAAATGAGATTGATACGAAAGCATTTACATATGGAATTTCAAATTTGCTTACAAGATATTCAAGTCAGGTAAATGAAATGATGCTTAACCTGTTAGATAGCCATGATACAGAAAGATTTCTTACTACATGCAACGGTGATACGGCAAAACTAAAAAATGCAGCAGCATTTTTATATGGATATGTGGGTATGCCATGTACATATTATGGAACGGAAATAGGTATGGATGGCTTGTATGATCCGGGATGCCGAAAAGGTTTTGACTGGAATAGAAGTCACTGGAATATGGACCTTTATAATTACTATAAGGAACTGATAAATATAAGAAATACTCACACAGCTTTGCAAAAGGGTGAGGTTCGATTTATTTATGACAGTGAAATTTTCATTATGATTAGAAGCTATAATGAGGATTGCATGTACATTGTAATAAATAATTCAAAGGAGGAAAAATATATTGAGGCTGATAGAATAGGAGGGATGAAATATAGTCTTTTAGAGAAGAAGAACATTGAAACTGAAAACGGACAAATCAAATTGTCACCACAGAAAGCATATTATTTTGTATTGGAGGATTAGTAATGAAGAAGATTATTAGCGTATTGGAAGCAGTTCTATTGATGGCTGCACTTGTATTATCAATTAATGTAAAGGAAGTAAAGGCAGCAGGAAATGTTGTAATTCATGTTCAGAATAACATTGGATGGGACAGCGTAAATATTTACACATGGGGCGATGACGGAGAGCTTGCAGATGCATGGCCGGGAACAGCAATGGATAAGGAAGATAATGGCTGGTATACTAAAACATTTGAAGCATCATCAAAAATGAACCTTGTATTCTGCGTAGATGCAGATAAGGATGGTACAGCAGAAGCACAGACGGGAGACCTAAAGGATGTTGACCCGGCAGCAGGAGAAATATTTATAACACTTGATGGCGGTGGAGATGCTGAGAATGATCTTGGCGCAGCAGTTTCAGGAACAGTTACTTTATTAGAAGGAAAACCTGATACATATACAACAGCTGATGAACCAAAGGTAGACGAGAGCACAAAGGAAAGCTCAGAAGAAGTAAGCACTACGGCAGAAGAAACTACTAAGGCAACTGTCACTGATGCAAATGAAACACCAAAGACAGGAGACAGCGGCATTACAATAAGCTTAATAATTATGATGTCACTTGCAGCAGTATTTGCAGTATCGAGAAAAAGCATTAAAGAATAACCATTGAAGCTGGCAGGCCAGTCACAAATATTGTGGCTGGCTTACTACATATTTGGACCGGTTGTCAGATAGTGCGTTATGGAGTAAAATATACTTATAAAATATGAAGGAGGTATTGCCGGTGAAAAAGAGATTAATGTATTTGCTGGTGGCGGTGATGCTTGTGTTTACTGCCTGCAGCTCCAAGGGTGGAAAGACAGAAAATGAATCAGAGAAAGAAGAACAGAAGGAGGAGGCAACATCGCCGGAGTGGGCGAAAAATGCAGTATTCTACGAACTGTTTGTAAGAAGCTTCTATGATGCTGATGGAGATGGAATTGGCGATTTCAAAGGAGTTACACAGAAGGTTGATTATCTAAAAGAGCTTGGAATAGATGCTGTGTGGCTAATGCCTATTAACACCTCAGACACATACCATGGATATGACGTTGTAGATTACTATGGTGTTGAATCTGATTATGGAACGATGGCAGATTTTGAAGAAATGCTGAAAACACTTCACGATAATGACATAAAGGTTATTATGGATTTTGTTGTAAATCATACTGCTTCAACAAATGAAATGTTCATTGATGCATTTACTAATACAGATAGCAAATATAAAGATTTTTATGTTAAAAGTGAGGTTCAGCCAACAGATACTAATGGCTGGTATCCGAGGGAGCTGGATGGAAAAATTGTCTTTTATTATGCTCAATATTCATCAAATATGCCGGAGCTTGATTATAAGAATAATGATGTCAGGGAAGAGATTAAGAAAGCTACAAAATTTTGGCTAGATAAAGGAATTGATGGCTTTAGACTGGATGCGTCAAGAAATATTGATGAAGATAAGGCAGTTACACATTCGTGGTGGAAGGAATTTACACAATATGTTTCTTCAATAAATAATCAGGCATTTGTTGTAGGTGAGAATTGGTACAACAGCAGTAAAGAAATTGCACCATATTATGGCGATATGATTTCTTCATTTGATTTCCCTATATGTACAACAATTGAGAGTATGGCAACAGGAAGTCTTCAGGATATTATAGGACAGATGAATGATTCACTTGAAATGTATGAGAATGAGCAGAAAGCGGACGATAGTGTAAGTCCACTGATGATTGATTCGGTTATGATTGATAACCATGATATGGACAGAATAGCATCAAGGGTTGGCAGTGAGGCGAAAGCAAAGCTTGCCGCAACAATACAATTTACAATTCCTGGAACTCCATATATTTATTATGGTGATGAGCTTGGACAGCTTGGAACAAGTCCTGATGGCAACCGAAGAGAGCCATTTGACTGGTACACAGCCTGTGATGGTACGGGAATGACAGAAATGAATCAGCAGTATTATGATAATATTTTATATGACAAGGCAAATGATGGAATTTCTTATGAAGAGGAAAAAGATAATAATGACAGTATGCTTAGCTGGTATAAGAACATTATTTCCATGAGAAAATCAGAGCCATTATTTACAAATGGTGATTATAAGCTGTTTGGTATAAATGAATCGGGGCTGTATGCATATACAATTACATCAGCTGATTCAGAAAAAGCATTGCTTGTGATACATAATTTGCGAGATGATGATATTTCATTTGCACTCAAAGCAGATGTAAAAGATATTTTATCAGGGACTGATATTAAGGCGGCAGATGTATATACACTTAAGGGAAACAATTCGCTTGTACTTGAATATAAGGGAGAGGTTCCACTGAATAAGGACGAGTTTTCATTTGAAGCGCCAAAACCATATACGGTCGAACTTAAAGTAACACTGCCTGCAAACACACCGATGGATGAAAACATATATGTTACCGGTTCATTTAATGAATGGAACGAGTGTGATGAAGTATTCATAATGGACAGAATATCAGAAACTGAATGCTCAATTAGTCTTGAGGCTGATGCATTTTCAAAAATGCAGTTTAAATTTACGCGAGGTACATGGGACAAAAGGGAACAGGGCGCTGACGGAAAGGACCTGATTGGACCTGATAAAACGGAAAATAGAAGCTATACATTTGAAGAAGATGCGCACACCTTAGAGTGTACAATTGAAAAGTGGTCAGATATTAGTTAGTGTAAAATTATAGTTGGCAAATAGAATAGGATATTTTAGTTATGTAAA
>CAZBKO010000122.1:0-5838 GCA_964492545.1 uncultured Lachnospiraceae bacterium | reverse complement strand
TGTTATAGTTACATCCTATGTCTTTAAAAATGGAGAAATTAACTATGATAATTTAAATAGAATAAGCAAATTAGTTGCACGCGATAAGCTGGTTCTTGATCTTAGCTGCAGAAAAAAGGATGATAACTACTATATTGTCACTGACAGATGGCAAAAATTTACAGATGTTTGTTTAAGTGAAAAATTAATGTATAATCTTGCAGGCTATTGTGACGAGTTCCTGGTTCATGCTGTAGATGTGGAAGGAAAAAACTCAGGAGTTGAGGAGGGGGTAGTATCGCTTCTTGGAAAGCTTAGTAAAATAAAGACAACATATGCAGGTGGAATTTCATCCTATGATGATATTCACAAAATTAAGATACTGGGGAATGGAAAAGTTGACTTTACAGTAGGCAGCGCACTTGATATATTCGGTGGAAGTCTGAAATATGATGAAATTAGTAAAAGTATGTAAAAAATGCACAAAATAACTGATAAAGATAGACATCTTGATGGCTATAAAATGGGGCTTTTGTGAATATCGCATAAAAAATCATTAATATTTTCAAATTTTCTTGCAAATTATGCTTAAGTGTGATATTATCTAAACATAGTCATTGGAAACGATTCCGAAGAAATGCACGAAACCGTTTGAACGAACTATATAATTTAATCACACATTAAAGAAGGAGAGGTAGTATTTTAATGAAAAAGAAATTATTATGTGTATCTATGTGTGTAGCTATGGCAGCAACAGCATTAGCTGGATGTGGCTCAGACGACAAGAAAGACGAAACAACAAAGGCAGCTGGATCAGATGATGCAACAACAAAAGCAGACGATTCAGCAGACGCAACTGGTGGATCAGTTTATTACTTAAACTTCAAGCCAGAATCAGAAGCAGCTTGGAAGAAAGTTATCGCAGCTTACAAGGAAGCAACAGGAGTTGAAGTTAAGCTTGTAACAGCAGCTTCAGGAACATACGAGTCAACACTTAAGTCAGAGATGGCTAAGTCAGACGCTCCTACATTATTCCAGGTAAACGGACCAGTTGGATATGACACATGGAAAGATTACTGTGCAGATTTAACAGACACAGACTTTGCTAAGTGGGTAAGTGATCCAAGTATGTTAGTAACAGCTGATGACAAGACATATGGTGTTCCATATTGTGTTGAAAGTTACGGACTTATCTGTAACAAGAAGATATTCGAAGCTTACTTCGCATTAGATTCTAAGGCTGATACAGGATGCACTAAGCTTGAAGATATCAACACATTTGCTAAATTAAAAGCAGTTGCTGATGATATGCAGGCTCACAAAGCTGATCTTGGTATCGATGGAGCATTTGCTTCAGCAGGTATGGATAGCTCTTCAGACTGGAGATTTAAGACACATTTACTTAATGTAGCAATCACAGCTGAATTTAACGATGGAAATGTTACAGATATGGACGAAATCGAATTCAAGTATGCAGATCAGTTCAAGAATATCTGGGATCTTTACACAACAGATTCTACATGTGAAGCAGCATTATTAGGACAGAAGACAGGAGCTGACGCAGCATCTGAATTCGCACTTGGAAAAGCAGCTATGTACCAGAATGGTGTATGGGCTTGGGGCGACATCAGTGGTTCTGAAGGCGCAACAATAACAGAAGAAGATGTAGCTTACTTACCAATTTACATTGGTCTTGATGGCGAAGAAAGCCAGGGATTATGTACAGGTACAGAGAACTATATGTGTATCAATTCTAAGGCTTCTGAAGCAGATCAGAAAGCTACACTTGCATTTGTTGAATGGGTATTCGGAACAGATGAAGGTAAGAAGATGGTTTGTGAAGATTTAGGATTCTTAACAATGTTTACAACATTTACAGCAGATCAGACACCAGCAGATCCTCTTATGAAAGCAGCAGCAGCTTACGCTTCTAATTCAGATCTTAAGTCAGTAGCTTGGGTTGGTATGAATCATATGCCTTCAGAAGAATTCAAGAACGTTGTAGGTGCAGATTTACTTGCATATGCACAGGGACAGTGTGATTGGTCTAAATTAGTAGATGATACTAAGACTTCTTGGTCAGAAGAAAAAGCATTAGCACAGGAATAAGAATTATAACTTATTAATAATAATTTTACATACTTCATTCCCCCACAATGTGGGGGAAGAGTTGTAAAATACAAAGTGAGTGTAGCAACTCACTATTTTTTTAGAAATAACAGGAGAGATAGCATGACGAATAAAAGAAAAAAGGTATTATATTTCCTCCCTTTTGTAGTCCCAACGTTAGCAGCATTTATGATTGCTTTTGTTATACCTTTCTTTCAAGGTATTTATCTTTCATTTTGTAAATTTACAACAGTAAATGATGCAGAGTGGGTTGGATTCAAAAATTACACAAGGATTTTTGCAACAGATGAATTTAAGAATTCATTAATCTTTACAACAAAATTTACTATAGTTTCAGTAGTTCTTATTAATGTATTTGCGTTCTTATTAGCACTTGCATTAACACAGAAAGTAAAAGGAACCAATTTGTTTAGAACGGTCTTCTTTATGCCTAACCTTATTGGCGGTATCGTTCTCGGTTATATTTGGAATGCAATATTAAACAATATCCTTAATATGTTTAACGTAACACTAACAACAGATCCTAAATACGGTTTCTGGGGATTGGTAGTTGTTATGAACTGGCAGATGATAGGATATATGATGATTATTTACATCGCAGGTATTCAAAATTTACCTACAGATGTTTTGGAAGCAGCGAAAATTGACGGAGCATCACCATTACAGATATTATTCAAAATCACAATACCTTTGGTAATGCCTTCGTTTACAATATGTTTATTCTTAACAATTTCCAATTCGTTTAAGCTTTATGATCAGAACTTAGCGTTGACGGATGGTAAGCCTGGTAAGGATACACAGATGTTAGCAATGAATATTTATTATACTATGTATACAAGAAATCATTTTGAAGGTGTAGCACAGGCCAAGGCAGTAATATTCTTCTTGATTGTTGCAGTTATTGGATTCTTGCAACTTTCACTCACTAGAAGAAGGGAGGTAGAAAACTAATGCAAAAGAAACGTACAAAAAAAGATTGGATACTATTTATAGTTTTATTACTTTTAGCAATTTTATTTATTCTACCAATTCTCTTGGTTTTAATGAACTCATTTAAGAGTCAGCTTTATATGTTCAATGGAAAATTCTTTGATTTTCCTACCAAAACCTCGTTCGTAGGTTGGAAGAACTATACAAGCGGTGCTGAAAAGACACATATCTTTACAGCAGCAGGATATTCTTTATGGATAACAATCGCTTCTGTATTAGCTATTGTTATATTTACAGCAATGGCTGGATGGTATATTACAAGAGTTAAGAATAAGTTTACATCATTCTTATATTATTTCTTTGTATTTTCAATGATTGTACCATTCCAGATGGTTATGTTTACAATGTCTAAGATGGCTAATCAGTTACATCTTGACAATCAGTTTGGTATAGTTATTATTTATCTGGGATTTGGAGCAGGACTTTCAGTATTTATGTATTGCGGTTTTGTAAAAGCAATACCTTATGAGATTGAAGAAGCATCTATGATTGATGGATGTAATCCTTTCCAGACTTTCTTCAGAGTGGTAGTTCCTATGTTAAAACCAACTATGATTACAGTAGCAATTCTTAATGCAATGTGGATTTGGAATGACTTCTTATTACCATTCCTTGTAGTTGGAACTAGATTTAAGACAATTCCAGTAGCTGTCCAATACCTCAAAGGTGGATATGGATCAGTTGCATGGGGTGATATGATGGCAATGTTACTTGTTGCACTTGTACCTATTATTGTATTCTACTTAAGTTGTCAGAAGTACATTATTAAGGGTGTTGCAGCTGGTGCTGTTAAGGGTTAACAGATACAGAAAGGACACGAAATGAGAGCTAGTGGAATATTATTACCAATATCTAGTCTCCCTTCTAAATACGGAATAGGTTGTTTCTCCAAAGAAGCTTATAATTTTGTTGATGGGCTAAAAAAAGCCCATCAACATTTTTGGCAAATTTTACCACTTGGACCAACTAGTTATGGAGATTCTCCATATCAATCTTTTTCAACTTTTGCGGGGAATCCATATTTTATTGATTTAGAAAAACTTGTAAACGAAGGTTTACTTATGCAAGGTGAACTGGATGAATGTAATTTTGGTGAAGACGAAAGATATATAGATTATGAGAAAATTTATTTTGAAAGATACGATGTGCTGAGAAATGCATACGAAAGATTTGATTTTGAAAACAACGGAGAGTATAGAACATTTTTAGAAGAAAATGAGTTTTGGCTTGACGATTATGCTTTATATATGGCAGTAAAAGACTATTTTGAGGATGTAGCATGGACTGAATGGGATGAGGATATAAGATTACGTGAACCAGAAGCGATGGAACACTATACAGAAATGCTTGAAACTGATATAGAGTTTTACAAATTTCTTCAGTTTGAATTTAATAAACAGTGGTTAGAGCTTAAAGCATATGCCAATGAAAATGAAGTACAGATTATAGGTGATATACCTATTTATGTTGCTTTTGATAGTGCGGATTGCTGGGCTAATACAGAGTTATTTCAGTTTGATGATGAGAATGTACCTCTTGCTGTAGCAGGATGTCCTCCAGATTCTTTCGCCGCCGATGGACAATTATGGGGAAATCTATTATACAAATGGGAATACCATGAGGAAACAGGCTATAAATGGTGGATTAGCAGAGTAAGAAACAGTATAAAATGGTATGATGTTGTAAGAATTGATCATTTTAGAGGCTTTGATGAGTATTATTCAATACCTTTTGGCGATAAGACAGCTGTTAATGGTCATTGGGTTAAAGGACCTGGAATCAATTTATTTAATGCTTTGAAAAAGGAGCTTGGAGAAGTTAATATCATAGCGGAAGATTTAGGATATCTTACAGACAGTGTAGTTAAATTAGTTAAAGATATAGGCTTTCCTGGAATGAAGATAATACAATTTGCTTTTGATTCTAGAGAAACAAGCAATTATTATCCTCACACTTATACACCTAATTCGGTGGTATATACAGGAACTCATGATAATGATAACATACAGGGCTGGTATGATTCTATATCAGATGAAGACAAAGAGAATGCAATTGAGTATATGCATAATTACAATACAGAAAGAGCAGATATACATTGGGATTTTATAAAGGTTGCTCTTGCATCTGTATCAAAGCTTGCAATTATTCCAATGCAGGATTATTTAGGATTAGGTTCAAAATGTCGAATGAATATTCCTTCAACTCTTGGTGGTAATTGGACATGGAGGGTGCTGGAAGAAGAGATAACAGATAATTTGCTGGATAGAATTGCATATTTAACAGATATGTTTGGACGTTGGCAGGAAGTAAATGATCAGTATTAATAACTGATTAGAAATTGGTGGGTGGTTTTTATGGAAAGTATAACCATAAAAGATGTTGCGAGAATATGTAATGTTAGCGTAAGTACTGTATCAAGGGCTATCAATGATAGCCCTGATATAAGTTGTGAAACAAAGCAAAAAATCATGAAGGTAATTAAAGAAAATTATTATGTACCAAACAATAATGCAAGAAATCTGAAAATATCAGAATCAACAACGATTGCAGTATTGATAAAGGGAATCAACAACCCATTTTTTTGGCCAATAATAACAACATTAGAGAATGAAATTCAAAAGAGAAAATATACATTTATTTTACATAGAGTAGACCAAAATCAGGATGAAATAGATGTGGCTATAGCCTTGGAAAAAGAGAAAAAGCTTAAGGGCATAATCTTTCTTGGGGGCTATTTTT
>CAZBKO010000121.1:0-5843 GCA_964492545.1 uncultured Lachnospiraceae bacterium | reverse complement strand
GGGTACCTGGAACTGACCATGCTTCTATAGCAACAGAGGCTAAGATTGTTGAAAAAATGCGTGAAGAGGGCGTTACTAAAGATGATCTTGGAAGAGATAAATTCCTTGAAAGAGCTTGGAAATGGAAGAAACAGTACGGCGGAAGAATTGTTTCGCAGCTTAAAAAAATAGGTTCTTCATGTGATTGGGACAGAGAAAGATTTACAATGGATGAAGGCTGCTCAAAGGCAGTTCAGGAAGTATTTATTAACTTATACAACAAGGGCGAAATTTACAGAGGTGAAAGAATCATCAACTGGTGTCCTCATTGTTTAACATCAATTTCAGATGCTGAAGTTGAGTATGAGGATCAGGATGGACATTTCTGGCACCTTAGATATCCATTTAAAGATGGTTCAGGATATCTCGAACTTGCAACAACAAGACCGGAAACATTACTTGGTGATACAGCAGTAGCTGTTAATCCAAATGACGACAGATATAAGGATGCAATCGGAAAAACATTAATTCTTCCATTAGTAGGAAGAGAAATACCAGTTGTAGCTGATGATTATGTAGGTATAGATTTTGGAACAGGTGTAGTTAAGATTACTCCAGCCCATGACCCTAATGACTTTGAGGTAGGACTTAGACATAATCTTCCTGTTCTCAATGTTATGACAGAGGATGCAAAGATTGTTGACGCATATCCTAAGTATGCAGGAATGGACAGATATGAGGCAAGAAAGGCTATTGTAGCAGATCTTGAAGAAGGTGGATTCTTAGTTAAGGTTGAAGACCATGAGCACAATGTAGGAACATGCTACAGATGTCATACAACTGTAGAACCAAGAGTATCTAAGCAGTGGTTCGTTAAAATGGAAGAGCTTGCTAAGCCGGCAATTGAGGCTGTTAAGAATGGTGATACCAAATTCATACCACCACATTTTGATAAGACATATTTCCATTGGTTAGAGAACATTAGAGACTGGTGTATTTCACGTCAGTTATGGTGGGGACATAGAATTCCAGCATTTTACTGTGATGACTGTGGCGAAATGGTGGTAACTAAGGATAGCGAGGCAGTTTGTCCTAAATGTGGCAAGAAGATGCGTCAGGATCCAGATACACTTGATACATGGTTTAGTTCAGCATTATGGCCTTTCTCAACACTAGGATGGCCTGATAACACAGACGAAATGAACTATTTCTATCCAACAAATACACTTGTAACAGGATATGATATTATTTTCTTCTGGGTAATAAGAATGATATTCTCAGGACTTGAACATACAGGAAAGACACCATTTGATACAGTTCTTATCCACGGCCTTGTAAGAGATTCACAGGGACGTAAGATGAGTAAGTCACTTGGAAATGGTATTGATCCACTTAAGGTAATCGAAAAATATGGCGCAGATGCTCTTAGATTTACATTAATCACAGGTAATGCACCTGGTAACGATATGAGATACTATGATGAGAGAGTTGAGGCAAGCAGAAACTTCGCTAACAAGGTATGGAATGCATCAAGATTTATTATGATGAATATGCCGGAAGAGGGAATTGCCAAGGTCGATGAGAGTGCACTTACAAATGCAGACAAGTGGATTTTATCAAAAGCAAATGATTTAATTAAGGATGTCAGCGAAAACCTTGATAAATATGAGCTTGGTATTGCTGCAGGCAAGTTATATGACTTTATTTGGGAAGAATTCTGCGACTGGTATATTGAGATGGTTAAGCCTAGATTATACAGCGAAGATAACACAACTAAGGAAGCTGCACTTTATACATTACAGGAAGTTCTTATAATTGCACTCAAATTATTACATCCATATATGCCATTTGTAACTGAAGAAATATTTACAACACTTCAGAGCACAGAAGAATCAATTATGATTTCAGCATGGCCAAAATATTCAGAGAGCAGATGCTACAAGGCAGAGGAAGAAAGCGTTGAAGTAATTAAGGAAGCTGTTAGAAATATCAGAAACTTAAGAAGCGGAATGAATGTTCCACCAAGCAGAAAAGCAAAAGTATATGTTGTATCTGAGAATGAGAAGATTAGAACAATATTTGAAGAGGGACGTGTATTCTTCGAGACACTTTCATATTCAAATGATGTGGTAGTTCAGAATGATAAGACAGGAATTGAGCCAGATGCTGTATCAACAGTTATACCTGAAGCTACAATCTACATCCCATTTGCAGAGCTTGTTGATATTGACAAGGAAATAGAGAGACTTAAAAAGGAACAGGAAAAGCTTAATAAAGAGCTTGCACGTGTAAATGGAATGCTTGCAAATCCGAACTTTGTTAATAAGGCTCCAGAATCTAAGCTCAATGAGGAAAAGGAAAAACAGGCTAAGTATACACAGATGATGGCTCAGGTAACAGAGAGACTTGAACAGTTAACAAAATAATGTCGCATATTGCGATAATTAATGGTTGAAGTGAAGGTAGAAAATGGTTTATAGTTATGAAGAAGCAGTACAATATATAATGAATATACCTAAGTTCACCAAGAAAAATCCTATGGACAACACAAGGCATTTTATGGAATGCCTTGGTAATCCACAGGATTCTTTTAAGACAATTCATGTGGCAGGGACTAATGGAAAAGGTTCTGTTAGTGCAATGCTTTCAAAGATACTAATAGATGCAGGTCATAAGACGGGGATGTTTACATCACCACATCTTGTTGATATTAATGAAAGAATACGAATTAATGGCGAAGAAATAAGTAATGATGAATTTACGGATTATTTCAATAAGGTTAATCAGGTTGCCCATAAGATGCAGGAAGAAGGATTTGGACATCCTACATTCTTTGAGTTTATATATGGAATGTGTATGACAGCCTTTGAAAAACATAATGTTGAGTATGCTGTTGTTGAGGCCGGAATGGGCGGAAGACTTGATACAACTAACATAGTCAAAAAACCTTTAGTTACGATTATTACTTCCATAGGTCTTGATCATGTAGAGTACCTTGGAGATACAATAGAGAAAATAGCATACGAAAAGGCAGGGATTATTAAGACGGAAGTTCCTGTGGTGTATTGCGGGAATGATACAAATGCAGCACATGTAATTGAGGAGACAGCTGCAAAATATGACAATAAAATAACAAATGTAACAGACAAGTCGTACAATATTTTGAAAAAAGCAGACAATCATATTGATTTTTCAACGGTTTGTGGTTATTATGGTAATAAATTGTTCAGGCTTCCATTTATTGCGGAATATCAGGTGCTTAATGCAAGCGTTGCACTTGCTGCACTTGAATATATTTGCAATGTTCCATATGAGAGTGTGTTTGAATCACTTAAGCATGTAGTGTGGGAAGGAAGAATGGATGAGGTGCTAAATGGAGTTATATTTGATGGAGCACATAATGAACCTGGCATAAGAGAGTTCATCAAAACAGTTAATGAATTTGAATGCTCAGGGAACAAATATTTACTATTTTCAGCAGTTAAGGATAAGGACTACGATAGGATGATAGGACTTATAGCTGAGAATACACATTTTGACAGAATATATGTAACGCAGATTCAGGGAATGCGATGTTTATCAGGCAATGTTATTAGAAAGGAATTTGAGAAATATACAGATACTTCTATAATAGAGATTGATGATAATGAGAAAGCATTTACACAGGTACTAAGTGGAAAGCAGGATGAGGATGTGGTATTTTGCTGCGGTTCCCTGTATTTAGTTGGAAATATCAAAAAGATTATTAGGAGGAAATACAATGATTAATTTTGATGAAGAGATAAAGAAGTTCCATCCAAGTTTGGAAATAGATGAAGCAGAAGATGCAATATACAATAATAGCAATATGACAGATATGACAGATATTATGATTCAGATTATGAACGAGAAAGACGACGACAACAACTAGATTTGAAAGGTGCAGGTGTATTACATGAAATGCTATAGATGTGGTAACGTCCTTTCAGAAAATGATTTTTGTACCAGTTGCGGTGCGGACGTTAAGGTATATAAGAAGATAGTAAAGATGTCTAATACCTATTACAATAATGGATTAGAAAAAGCAAAACAAAGAGATTTATCTGGAGCTGCAGATCAGCTGCGAAGAAGTGTTAAGCTCGACAAGAGGAATATAAGAGCCAGAAACTTGCTTGGTCTTGTATATTTTGAGATGGGTGAAGTTGTCCAGGCGATGTCTGAATGGGTTATCAGTAAGAATTTTAAGCCTGAGAGAAACCTTGCAGATAGCTATATAACAACCTTACAGTCCAATCCTAATAAGCTTGACACAATTAATCAGACAATCAAGAAATTTAACATAGCACTTGGATATGCTAAGCAGGGCAGCGATGACCTGGCAATTATCCAGCTTAAGAAGGTACTTAATGTAAATCCTAACCTGATTAAGGGACATCAGCTTCTTGCTCTTATGTATATCAAGCATGAGCAGTATGAGAAGGCTAAGAAGGCTATCAAGAAGGCTCTGAAGATAGATGTAAACAATACTCTTAGTAAGAGATATTTGTCTGAAATAGAGGAGGCTCTTAACAAGAATACCACTCCAAAGCCGCCGGAAGAGAAGAATGGAAGCGGTAAGGAACAGCTTACAGGATTTGATGTAATTATTCCAAGTGGTGGATACAAGGAGAGCAATCATGGAACAATTACGGTAATAAATGTTGTGATTGGTATTTTAGTTGGTATCGCGGCAACATATTTCTTAATAACACCGGCACGTGTGAAATCAGTCAATTCTAATCATAATGCTGAGATAAAGGCATTGAATTCCAAGATTGATGAAGCAAATGCTGATGTTGACGATTTAACAAGACAGCTTGAATCGTTAAATGGTGAGAAGTCAGATATACAGAGCCAGCTTACAGATGCCAATTCTGCAAATGATGCAGTTCTCAAATCATATGATGATATAATTAGTGCTGCACAGTCGTATATTGAAGGCGATGTTGTAAAATGCGCTGAAGCTCTATCAGATATTGACGCGCAGAATAACCTTTCAGAGACATTTAACAAAATGTACAATAAGCTTAAGGAAGAATCATTTAATCAGGCAACATCAATTGCGTATGATGATGGAGTGAATAAATTCTATTCAGCCTACACAAGAGAGACATGGCTTGAGGCAATTAAAGCACTTAAGGAAGTGTTCAAATATAACTACACAACAATTAATTACAATGACGCTGCAGATAAGCTGTTTAATGCTTATATTTCATTGTATGACACAACTCTTGCAGAACAGCCTGATATAGCTGCCAAATGCAAAAAGAGTGGAATTAAGGCCATGACAGACCTCATAGATACATTGAGTGAGATTGAAGGAATGAGCGAAGAACAGTTAGATGTATACAGAAATTATCTGGCAACATTAACATCGAGATAAAGTTAATAAATATACACAGGAAAAGGTAATGACAAATTGTCATTGCCTTTTCTGCGTTTATGCAACCAATACTTTGCTGGAAAGGAATGATTACAATGAAACTGGATATAGTTGAAGATTGTCTTATTATTACACCGGATAAAGAAATAGATCATCACAATGCAGATATTATCAGGCAGAAGGCAGATAATTATGTGATACAAAATAGAATACGCAATATAGTGTTTGATTTTGAAAATACGGAGTTTATGGATAGCTCAGGTATAGGCGTAATTATGGGCAGATACAGATTGATAAAAAACATTGGTGGTGTCATAGGAATTGTGAATACCAATAAAAATATTGATAGAATCGTATTGCTTTCAGGTCTTCACAAGGTTGTACATACTTACGATTCTTTAGAAAATGCGTAACTGTTCAGAACCCCCTTGGGGAACTAATTAATTTTTGTACAAAACAGAGA
>CAZBKO010000120.1:0-5861 GCA_964492545.1 uncultured Lachnospiraceae bacterium | reverse complement strand
TCATTTTTGAAAAACAGTAAAAAATTTGCCAACGTTTACTTGACACAAACAAACAAGAGAAATAAGTTGATTATTGGTATAAATAATATTATACTTATAATGTTTAGTGTTTATGGGAGAAAATGAATGATTAATAGTGTAATCAAGGCAGTACTGATTTCTTTTGGAATCAGTGTTGTATTATGCCCGATTGTTATACCGTTTTTAAGAAAGCTTAAGTCGTGTCAGTTTATTAGGCAGGAGGGACCAAGGGAGCACCTTAAGAAGAGCGGGACACCAACAATGGGTGGGCTGATAATATTATGCAGTATTGTAATTACTTCACTGATGTATATGGAGTATTATCCGGAAATAATACCCGTGCTCTTTATGACACTGGGATTTGGACTTATAGGATTTTTAGATGATTATATCAAGGTGGTAATGAAGCGATCAATGGGACTCAAACCATATCAGAAGCTGTTATTACAGATAATAGTCACGTCGGTGTTTGCTTATTATATGATGGAATTCACATCCGATTACACAAAGCTTACAATACCATTTACACATGGAACAACGTATGATACAGGAATTATGTATATTCCACTCATGTTTTTTGTGGTGATTGGTACGGTAAATGGTGCGAATTTCACAGATGGCCTTGATGGCCTTGCATCTGGAGTTACGATTATGATATCAGTGTTCTTTACAGCTGTTTCAGTTATGACATCCAGTGGGATTGAACCAATAACAGCTGCAGTTACAGGAAGTCTGTTGGGATTTATGCTGTTTAATGTATATCCTGCCAGAGTATTTATGGGAGACACCGGTTCACTGGCACTTGGCGGATTTGTGGCATCAACCGCCTATATTATGCGAATGCCATTTTTTTTGCTTATTATTGCATTTATATATGTAATAGAAGTACTATCAGTAATGCTTCAGGTAATATATTATAAGATTACAGGAGGCAGGCGGCTATTTCGAATGGCACCCATTCATCATCATTTTGAATTATGTGGATGGTCAGAAACACGGGTCGTTGCTGTATTTTCGTCAGTTACGGCAATTTTATGTATGTTTGCATATTTAGCATTATAACAATAAATGAAGAGGAAAGAGAACTATGAATGAGAAGAAGAAATATTTAGTTGCAGGTTCAGGAATAAGCGGTATAGGAGCAGTAAGACTTCTGTCGCAGGTGGGAGCAGATATCGTTTTATATGACGGCAATCATGAATTAACAGAAGGAAGCATAAGAAACAAACTCAAAGATATTACTAATGCAGATAAGGTTAAAATAGTTATAGGAGAGCTTGACGAAAGCATAATTTCAGATATAGACATTATGGTCATCAGTCCGGGAATACCAACTGATGCACCATTTGTTAATAAGGTAAGACTTGCAGGAAAGAGAATATGGAGCGAAATCGAACTTGCTTATGTATTTGGAAAGGGCAAGATTGCCGCAATTACAGGAACAAATGGAAAGACAACTACAACAGCGCTTGTGGGTGAAATTATGAAGGCTCATTATGACAGCGTATATGTAGTGGGTAACATTGGTAATCCATATACAGAGATTGCACTGGAGACAACTGATGACAGCGTAACAGTTGCAGAAGTGAGCAGCTTTCAGCTGGAGACAATCAATGAATTTACTCCTAATGTATGTGCAGTTCTTAATATTACACCAGATCATTTGAACAGACATTACACAATGGAGAACTATACGAACATCAAGATGAGTATAGCCAGAAACCAGACAGAGAATCAGGTGTGCGTCCTTAATTATGAGGATGAGCTTTTAAGAAAAAATGCAGTCCAGGTACCATCAAAGATTGTGTATTACAGCAGCAGACAGAAGCTGGATGTGGGCATGTATCTTGACGGTGAGACAATAATATATAATGATGGAGCCAAGGAAATTCCTGTAATCAGGATATCAGAAATGAAGCTGGTGGGAATACATAATGTTGAAAATGTTATGGCTGCCATTGCCATAAGTATACATATGGGTGTGTCTGTGGACACAATCAGCAAGGTTATCAAAGAATTTAAGGCAGTTGAGCATAGAATAGAGTATGTAACTGAGAAGAAACAGGTTATCTATTATAATGATTCAAAGGGAACTAATACAGATGCCTCAATTAAAGCAATTGAAGCTATGAGCAGACCTACTGTACTTATAGCCGGAGGATATGATAAGGGTTCCGAATATGATGATTGGCTTGAAGCCTTTGGAGACAAGATAAAGTGTTTAGTTCTCCTTGGCAAGACCAGGGACAAAATAGCAGAGTGTGCTCATAAGCATGGATTTGAAAATATTGTATTTACAAATTCACTTGAGGAAGCTGTAATTGAATCAAGCAAACATGCACAGAGCGGCTATGCAGTATTATTATCGCCTGCATGCGCAAGCTGGGATATGTTTAAGAGCTATGAAGAAAGAGGAAGATTGTTCAAGGAATATGTAAACAATCTATAAGTATAACTTCCACATATAAAGGAGTGAATGATTTGAGACAGATTGCCGGTAAGCGCGGTGCCAAGACCAAGGGGAACAGTTATTTTGATTACAGTCTTTTATTTATAATAGTGTTTTTGCTGGGATTTGGTCTTGTTATGCTATACAGTACAAGTGCATATACATCACAGTTAAAGTTTAATAAAGCGACATTTTACCTGGATAAACAGATATTTAGTACTGCATTTGGATTGCTTGTAATGGCAGTGGTAAGTGCGATAGATTATCATTATTTTAAGAAGTTTGCAGTTTTTTTATATTTTGCATCTATTTTATGTGTATTCGGTGTTCTTTCCCCATTGGGAATGGAATTTAACGGTGCCAGAAGATGGATAGGTGTAGGTTCATTATCATTTCAGCCGGCAGAGGTTGTTAAGATAGGAATAATTATTTTCTTTGCATTTGTTCTTGAAAAGAAGACGAAGAGTATTAAGAATATTAAGACAGTAATATATATAATGCTGTATGCAGCAATCCCTGCACTGATTTTGTACCTGTTAACAGATAACTTAAGCTCGGCAGTTATTGTAATGGGAATAGCATTTGTAATGGTTTTTGTTGCGAGTCCTAATTACAGGTTCTACATAGTAATAACAGCATTTGCATTAATTGCATTGTGTGTAGGATTGGCTATGGTCAAGGATATGGACTTCTCATCTGCAGGTTCATTCAGACTGAAGAGAATCCAGACATGGCTGCATCCAGAGATGGATACAGCACAAGGTACAGGATTTCAGGTAATACAGGGACTTTATGCCATCGGTTCAGGAGGATTGTTTGGAAAAGGCCTGGGTAAAGGAATTCAGAAGCTTGGATTCGTACCGGAAGCACAAAATGATATGATTTATACCATAATTTGTGAAGAATTAGGTGTAATTGGCGGCATTGCAGTAATACTTTTATTTGTATTTATGGTATGGAGATTTATGGTTATTTCAAATAACGCTTCAGACCTATACGGTTCTCTGCTGGTGGTGGGAATAATGGCTCATATTTCAATACAGGTAATACTTAATATAGCTGTTGTAACAAATAGTATTCCAAACACCGGTGTTACATTGCCATTTATAAGCTATGGCGGTACTTCGGTTGTATTTTTGCTGGCGGAAATGGGGCTGGCGCTTTCAGTTTCAAAAAGAATAAGATTAGAGTAACAAAAATGCACCTTCACAATATATTAATAGTAGTTGATGTGTGGAGGAAATATGAGTGACATATATTGAGGTTGGAAAGTCAGAGAATTTATCAGGCAGTATTAGAATTCAGGGTGCCAAAAATTCGGTTTTACCAATAATGGCTGCAGCTTTGCTGGCAGATGGAACCACGGTTATAGAGAATTGTCCTGATATTTTAGATGTCAGGAATACCATTGATATTCTGAAAATGTTAGGCTGTGCAGTTCATATGGAAAATTCAACACTATACATAGACAGTTCAGGTTTTGACACCTGCTGCATACCTGAAAGATATTCTGAAAAGATGAGATCTTCATTTATTTTTATGGGTCCAATGCTGGCAAAATGTAAGAAAGCAATGATAGCTCTTCCGGGAGGATGCAATATTGGTCTTAGACCAGTTGATATTCATTTGAATGCCTTCAGAAAAATGGGTGTGCTGATTACGCAGGATGAGCACATTTATGCAGATGGAAGTAATTTGCTGGATACCTATATTAATCTTGAATTTCCAAGTGTTGGGGCAACTGAGAATATATTGCTGCTATCTGCGGTGTCAGAAGTCAGAATCGTGATTGATAACGCAGCAAAAGAGCCGGAGATAGTTGATTTGTGTAACTTTCTAAATAATATGGGTGCTGACATATCCGGTGGCGGAACATCAAGAATTATGATTAATGGTGTAAAGAAATTAAGTCCTGTAAATGTTACCATAAAGGGTGACAGAATATGTGCCGGAACTTATATCGCTGCCGTTGGAATATGCGGAGGAGACATTATCATTAAAGGCATTAATAAAGAGGTTTTGTCTGGAACAATAGATGTTGCAGAAAAAATGGGTATTTCAATATACGGAAATGATGATGAAATAAGGGCTGTGTGTAATGAAAGAACACATAATGTATCTAATGTTTCAACGGGACCTTATCCTGAATTTCCAACGGATATGCAGTCTCAGATTATGACACTGGCTTGTGTATCAACAGGAAATGTAAAAATATATGAAAATGTATTTGAAAACCGGTTTCGAATTGTACCTGAATTAATTCGAATGGGAGCGGATGTTTCAGTAAAAGACAATGCAGTGAATATAAATGGTGTGGAAACATTAAGAGGCTGTGAAGTTACGGCGTACGAGTTAAGGGGAGGGGCAGCTCTTGTACTTGCGGGGCTTGCAGCACATGATATTACCAGAATTTATGGAACGGAATATATAAAAAGAGGTTACGAAAATCTAGTCAGAGACCTGAAGAATTTGGGAGCTGATATACGACAGATTTAGCAGGGAAAGGTGAAAAGCTGATGAAGAAATTAAAATGGATAATACCATTATTGATATTGCTGATTATATTAGGTGGAGCAGCTTATCTATCGACATTTAGAATCAAAAAGATTACCTTTGAAGGGAATGAGAGAGTATCAGCTGAAGAAATGGAAGCATATATATTTAAGTCAAAATATGATAAGAATCCATTTTTATTCTATTACAAAACAAAATATGAGGAACAGCCACAGATACCTTTTGTTGACAGATACGATGTGGAAATTAATTCACTCGATTCAATTACAATAACAGTATACGAAAAAAATATGATTGGATGTGTAAAATACATGGGGTCATATTTATATTTTGATAAAGACGGAATAGTTGTGGAAAGCTCAGACAAATCACAAAAGGATATACCGTTGGTTACAGGAATAAGATTTGATTATTTTATTCTTGATTCCAAGCTTCCTGTGGAAAAAGAAAATATTTTTGATGAGATTCTTGGAATCACACAGCAGCTTGACAAATATGACATAAAGGTTACAAAACTGAACATTTCGTCAGATATGGAGATTAGTCTCTACATAGATAAGGTAATTGTTGAGCTTGGTAAAGATGATGATACAATGAACGATAAAATTGTCGATTTAAGTGATATGATGTCAAATTTGAAAGACCTTTCCGGAACACTGGACATGAAAATCTATAATAGCAGTCAGACTGGCTATACTTTCAAGAAAAATAACTAGCAAAATGTAAAAAAATGTGAAAAACTAGTTGATTATTTGGTGAAATAAAGATATTATATTAGAAGTGACAATTTTGCACTATAATTAATAGGTAGAAAGATGAAGGAGGATATAACCTTGCTTGAAATAATGACAAACGAAGCTGAATCAGCAGCTAAGAT
>CAZBKO010000119.1:0-5972 GCA_964492545.1 uncultured Lachnospiraceae bacterium | reverse complement strand
AATATCATTTTTGAAAAACAGTAAAAAATTTGCCAACGTTTACTTGACACAAACTCGTTTATAAGTATTCTTGAAAATTCAGTGTATATGTGAGATAATTGTAATATCGATAATATAATTTGGAGGTAATAGTATGGATGATAAGCTATATAATCTTATGAATTGGCGTGAAATTGAGGGTATAACATATTCTGATACAGATAAGCCGCATGAACTCCTTGGACAGCATATTGTTAAAGACGGAATTTTGATTCAGGCCTATGTACCGGATGCAATTAAGCTACAGATTAAGAATTTATCAAATAATAAGTTAATAGATATGGACATGGCAGATGAAGCTGGATTTTTTGCAGCATTATTGCCTGGCAGAAAGAAAATCAACTATAAACTTTCTGCAACATATGGAGATAATAGCACATATGAGTTTTACGATGCATATGCTTTTGATAATACAATACCTGAGACAGTTCTCAGGAAGTTTAATGCAGGAATAGCATATGATATTTACAAGTATCTTGGAGCACACTGTGAAGAGGTCGATGGTGTTAAGGGCGTAAGATTTGCAGTGTGGGCACCATTTGCTCTACGCGTAAGTGTTGTTGGCGAATTCAACAATTGGGATGGTAGAAGACATCAGATGACCAGAAGAATGGAAACTGGAGTGTTTGAGATATTTATACCTGAAGTAAATGAGAATATGATGTACAAATATGAGATAAAGAGAAAAGGTGATGTTACATCAACAAAACTCGATCCATATGCATATTGCCTAGAAAAGTTACCTGGAGAAGCATCAATTGTTAGAGATATTAATTCATTTACCTGGACTGACGAAAAATGGCTGGATAGCAGAAAAACTAAGAATACTCAAAAATCCCCATTGAATATTTACGAGATAAAAGTTGTTGGTCTTGATATGGATAAGGTCACTGCTATTACAACATATGTTAAAGATATGAAATATACACATGTTAAGCTTTTAGATGTTATTGATTCAACAGCCTCACCTAGAGCTTATTTTGCTCCAGACAGTGATGTGGCTGATTCGAATTTAATAATGGCACTTGTGGATAGTCTTCATGCAGCCGGAGTTGGTGTGATAATGGATATTCCTATGCATCATTTTTCTGTAGAGGAAGAGGGATTGGCAGTATATGATGGAACGTGTCTGTATGAACATGAGAATATTAAGAAGGGTTATTGTCCGGAACATAATACAAAGCTATTTAATTACGGAAGACCAGAGGTATCAAACTATTTAATTTCATCAGCATTATTTTGGACATTTGTATACCATATGGATGGTATTAACATAACTAAGGCTGCAGCAATGATATATTTAGATTATGATAAGAAGGATGGCGAATGGCTTCCTAATATTTATGGTGGAAATGAGAATCTTGAAGCTATTGAACTGTTGAAACATCTGAATTCTATTTACAGAAAATTATCAGGCGGTGCTATAATGATTGCAGAGGATAATTCAGGATATCAGAATATGACAGGGGAAGAGGTTACATCAGAGTGTATTGGATTTGATTTTAAATATAACGAGGGATGGAGAAGAGACCTCCTTGATTTTATTAAATATGAACCATATGTAAGACATCAATACTATAATGATTTAACATTGAATTATGTGTATACGTTCAACGACAGTTATATACTTCCACTTACACATGAACTGTCAGATGAAGGCCAGCCGGCACTTATGGGAAGAATGGTTGGAGACTCAGAAGAGAATAAGTATAGCAATCTGAAGCTTATGCTGGGATATTACATGACATATCCAGGAAAAAAGATGCTGTTTATGGAAAATGATATGGCTTCCTATGAGGCGTTGAAGAGTTTCAACACAGAAATTTTAAATGAAGAGGCACATAGAAATATTAATGAATGTGTCAAGGCCCTTAATGCTGTGTATGCATCTGAAACAGCTTTGTATGAGAATGACAATAGTGAAGATGGTTTTGAATGGATTAATAATATTTCTGCTACAGAAAGCATAATTATATATGATAGAAAGGGTGACAAACCTGATGATGTAATTGTAGTTATATGTAATTTTGATAATGTGGATAGAGATGATTATAAGATTGGTGTTCCATTTGCAGGAAAGTATAAGGAAATCTTTAACACAGACAATACGAAATTTGGTGGAAAAGGATTTACTAATCCAAGACTAAAGCAGTCAAAGACGGATGAATGCGATGGAAGAACTGAGTCAATAAGAATAAAGGTTGCAGCATTATCTATGGCAATATTTAAGTATTCAAAAGAGGATAAGAAGGTATCAGATAACAAGTCCGCTAAGACAACAGCTGCAAAGGCAGCTAAAGCTGTAAAGGCAATAGCGGAAGAAAAGAGTACAATTGCTAAACAGCCGGCAAAGAAACAATCAACAAAACAGACACCTAAGAGTACTACAGTTAAGAAGACCAGTGTCGCAGTGAAAGGAAAAGGAACTAAATAATGAATAGATTATTCATGCTGCTTACTGAGACAACTACAGAAGCAAACGCCATTGAGCAGGTGGCAGAGGATACAAAGGAAAAGGTTAATTATGCAATAAAATGCTGGAATGCCATGTGGCCAAGTATTGAGGCATTTGGAAAAAAGCTTATTGCGGCAATAATATTATTAGTCATCGGTAAGATAATAATTAATTTACTTCTTAAAGTAAGTAAGAAGTTTCTTAATAAGACAAATATCGAGATTAGTGTTAACAAATTTCTTATGTCAGTAATTAAGGTTGTATTGTATGCAGTCCTTCTGGTAATGATATGTGCAAAAATGGGAATAGAAACATCTTCATTTATTGCAATAATCGGTTCAGCAGGCTTGGCAATAGGTCTTGCACTTCAGGGAAGCCTGTCAAATTTCGCAGGCGGAGTGCTTATACTTTTAGTAAAGCCATTTAAAGTTGGAGATTATATTATTGATGGTGGAAGTGGTAAAGAGGGAACTGTTACAAAAATTGATTTGTTTTATACAAATCTTGTAACTGTTGATAATAAGAAAATCGTAATTCCTAATGGTGCAGTTGCTAATAACTCATTGGTAAATGTCACTGCTTATGATAAGAGAAGAGTTGATTTTGAGATAGGCATCAGTTATCAATCAGATATTTCAAAAGCTAAGGAGGTTATTAAATCAACAGCAATGGCGCATGAACTTGTTCTTAAGAATGAGGAAGTATTTGTATTTGTAAGTAATTTAGATGCAAGTCAGGTAACTATGGGACTAAGAGTATGGTCAAATACACCGGATTATTGGACAGTCAAGTTTGACCTAACAGAAAATATCAAAAATGCATTAGATGATAACAATATTGAGATACCTTATAATCAGATTCAGGTTCATACGGTATAGAATGGAGAGTAATTACAAATATGAGTATTTTTAGTATATTAATAATAGTTATAATAATAATTTCATCTGTTTCCGGTAATAAGAAAAAAGTTGAACAATCGAAGAAATCAAGATCAGATAATGATTATAGGTCACAAGACGTTAATCAGATGCTATCTAAGGCTAATAATTATCTTGAAGGGAACAATAACAGACAAACTAAGCCTGTAAATAGCACAAATAAGGTTCTACAGTCAGCAAATAATCGAAAAGAGCAGGAGCACAATCATGCATATGTTCATAAGGTAGAACCTATTAAAGATATTAATGTTGGTGATGATGCTGGTACTACAATGTCACAGCTTCGAAACAAACGTGACGAGAATGATAAAAGACAGAATGCCAGCAGGGCAGGCTCTGCGTATGCAGATAGAAATGCTGCAAAGAATGGAGATAGAAATCCGGAAGTTAAATCAAATGAAAGATGTGTAGTATGTACATATTGTGGTGCCAAAAATATTATGCCGGCATATTCTTCAACTAAATATACATGTTATTTTTGCAGAGAAGAATTGTAGATAATATATATAACAAAAGAAGACAGCTCATTGTGAGCTGCCTTCTTTTGTTATGCAATATCCTTTAGTCGTGTCTGACATATGTCGTTTAATATGTAGTTCACATCACCATAAGAAATATATCCATTCTCTATACAGTATCTTATAGCTAAATCTTTATCAGAAGAATTAGTGAGTGCATAGCCGGCAAGCTTTAGTAGATATCTGGTATGTGCCAGATTAAGCTTTAGACCAAGACAAATTGCGATGGCATCACCCTTTGATACAACAAAATCATGCTCGGATACAAGTCTGCTGATTAGTTTAGAATCCAGATGATATGCACCGGATATTTTAGAAATATCAATGTTCTTATCCTTAAGATGACAAGCTAATGCATCGGAAAAATCAGCTGGGTTACCATGCTCATTATACCATTCTTCACATTGAATTCTATCAGGGTCATCTTTGAGAGTAAGAGTGTTGAATGCATAACGTTCGCTTCCTCTTTCACGTACAAAATGAACCTGAATAAAGGTTCTTGCCTCTTCACTTAGTTCATCTCTTCTTTTTGTTAAACGGCGTTTATTTAGACCTCCGAAAAACGACATTTATCTCACCACTTTCATATATATAGTAAAAAAAACAACTTATTTATTGTATCACAATTAAAAGTGAGTGTAAAGAAAATACTTTGAAACTAATTCATCCTGTGGTATAATGTGGACTATATATCAAGAAAATACGAAACGCAGAGGTAAATGAATGTCACATATTGATCAGAAAAACATTAGAAATTTTTGTATAATTGCCCATATTGACCATGGTAAATCAACACTGGCTGATAGAATAATAGAGATGACTGGTCTGTTAACCAGTCGTGAAATGCAGGCGCAGGTTCTTGATAACATGGATCTTGAAAGAGAGAGAGGCATAACAATCAAGTCTCAGGCTGTACGTACAGTATATAAGGCTAAGAATGGAGAAGAATACGTTTTTAATCTTATTGATACTCCGGGACATGTTGACTTTAACTATGAAGTATCAAGAAGTCTTGCAGCATGCGATGGAGCAATTCTTGTTGTTGATGCTGCACAGGGTATAGAGGCACAGACACTTGCTAACGTATATCTTGCAATGGAACATGACTTAGATGTTGTTCCGGTTATTAACAAGATAGATTTACCAAGCGCTGATCCTGAGAGAGTTATTGAAGAGATTGAGGATGTTATTGGTATTGAAGCTCAGGGAGCACCTAGAATATCAGCAAAGAGTGGACTTAACGTAGAAGAAGTTCTAGAACAGATTGTTGAGAAAATACCTGCACCGGCAGGAGATAAGGAAGCACCATTACAGGCACTTATATTTGATAGTTTATATGATTCATATAAGGGTGTAATTGTGTTCTGCAGAATTAAGAATGGACGTGTGAAAGCAGGTACACAGATTAAGATGATGGCAACAGGAGCAGTATGTAATGTTGTTGAGGTTGGATATTTTGGAGCTGGGCAGTTCATACCATGCGATGAGCTGGATGCAGGAATGGTAGGATATATAACAGCAAGTATTAAGAATGTTGCAGACACATCTGTTGGTGATACAATCACAGATTATAATAATCCATGCAGTGAGCCATTACCTGGTTATAAGAAGGTAAACCCAATGGTTTATTGTGGAATGTATCCTGCTGATGGAGCAAAGTATCCAGACCTCAGGGATGCACTGGAGAAATTGCAGCTAAACGATGCGTCGTTATCATTTGAGGCTGAAACTTCGATAGCTTTGGGATTCGGATTCAGATGTGGATTCCTTGGACTTTTACATTTGGAAATTATTCAGGAAAGACTTGAAAGAGAATATAATCTAGACCTTGTAACAACAGCACCTAGTGTTATTTACAAGGTGTATAAGACAGATGGAACAGTAATTGAACTTACAAATCCATCAAATTTACCTGATCCGGCAGAAATAGAATATATGGAAGAACCAATAGTTAGTGCTGAGATTATGGTTACAACAGAATTTATTGGACCAATTATGGAATTATGCCAGGAGAGACGAGGA
>CAZBKO010000118.1:0-6045 GCA_964492545.1 uncultured Lachnospiraceae bacterium | reverse complement strand
CCTTCACCGTCAAGAGATATCTCTCTTGCATATAGCTGGTATCTGCCATCTCTTTCATATACACTTATGCTTCCAAGAACAATTACTTTTTGGCCCTCACTCATATTAAACTTAAGTCCCTTGCGGTTTCCCGCAAACATAACACAGGCAATGACTCCTGTAGAATCCTTTAATGAAAAATAAATATGCCCTGATGAATGATATTTACAGTTAGATACCTCACCTTTAATACCAATATTATTCAGGGCAAAATCCTCATTAAACATATTCTTAATATATGAATTAACCTGACCAACCGTATATACACTAGCCATAAAATTACCTCACATTCATATTGAAATGTATTTCAAGTACGACTCTCGATACTTATGAAGCGAGCTTGCCTAGTATTCCATTAACAAATGCCGGTGCCTCGTCTGGTCCAAATTTCTTAGCAATCTCAACAGCTTCATTAATCGATACCTTAACCGGTATTGACTCATCATACTTAATCTCGTAATATGCTAATCTCATTATTGTCAGTGAAACCTTGTCAATTCTCTTAATCTCCCATCCTTCTGAAGCTCCATCAATAGCTTCATCAATAACAGACAAATTATCAATAATATCATTAACCTTATTCTGAACATACTCTCTATCTGAATCCACCAGGCTTACACCCTGTGTTTCAAAATATAATTCCATCTGTTCCGGCATATCTTCACTGCTATGAAATTCAGTTCTAAATAACAAAACAAATGTATTCTCTCTTAATTCTCTTCTAGTCATTATAGTCTCCATTCATTCATAAATGTTAATTAGGGGTGTCATAAGCTGACACCCCTGGGATTAATTGTTGTTATCCATATCAACGTTAGCAATTCTTATATTAACTGCTGACACCTGAAGTCCTGTCATATTCTCTATTGCTGTCTTAACCTTATCCTGTACCTTACTGCTTATGTCAGGTATAGAATGTCCATATGCGAGTATCAAAGATAAATCAACTTCGACTATCCCATCTGATACTGACACTATAACTCCCTTAGAAAGGTTCTTCATTCCAAGCTTTGCAACAAGCTCATTAGTTATATTACCAGCCATTGCCTTAACACCATCTACTTCTGTAGCAGCAAGACCTGCAATAATTGCCACAACATCATCTGCGATCTGAACAGATCCTATATTTTTATCCTCACATGTTGAATATTTCATTTTTGATTCGTCCACTATGGTACCTCCTAATATTTAGAATATCCTAGTGTTATTATACCAAAATGGACAATAAATGCAACTAATTTTCACTTATGCGTGTAATAATAATTTTATCTGTGGAATACCCTGTTGCTCTTTTTAGGGCATCCTCTATCTGTGCTCTCTTGCCATCATCCACGTTGCTCATATCCATAATAACATTAACATTTTCTTCACTGACGTTAACTACAACGTTTTCATATCCCTGCGCCATTAGCAGATTTTCTGCTTCAATTTCTGCATCGCTCATATCAGCAAGCTTAATCATTTTATTAACAGCCTGCTGCCTCTGTTCTTCACTGACTGATGTACTGTTAACTATTTCCATAAGTGTCTCCTTGCTTTTTGCTCTTGATTGTTCTCTTGTAAGCTTTGAATCTGCTATGTAAGATGCAATATCAACACCTGTATACACTGCCTCGCCCGGTTCGGCTTCCTTTGTTGTAGCTTCAGCCTTCTTTGCTGCCTGTGTAGTACTTTTAGTAGTTACTTCACTGCTTCCAGGCACAATATTGTCCTGGGCATAATTCAAATATCCGGCAACTGCAATCATAATTGCCAGAGCAGTTATAATAATCTGATTCCTTTTAAATAGCTTTTTCATTTTACTCTCCATTCCGTTCTGATTATTATTGTTCTATTACTGATATTTTATGTACTTCCAGTTCAAATAATGCCTTAATTATACTTGTTATTTTATATGTTGTCTTAGCTCTTGTTCTGCCACTGTATATAACGGCCACACCTTCAATATCAGGCTCCAGCTCCTTGATTACATATGGTATTTCGCTGCCATCCTCCATTTTTACAAGTACTGATGTATCAGAGCTTATTAGTTCCTTCTCTTCCGAAGAAGTATCAGTGCTTCTCTCTGTGATTAAATGCGACTCTGTAGGTGTATCCTTTAACACTATTTTTTCCTTTGAAGATTTTAAGGTTATCATCACACTCACGCCTTCCACTCCGTCAATTTTTCCAATTACATTTTCAAGCTTATCCTCGAGGGTTGCTGTGTAATCCATTGAATTTGCAGAAGTTGTTTCAATAACTGTTTCTTTTTTTTGAGTCATACTGCATGATTGAGGAAAGGATACAAGCGCCAGCACAATTCCGGCAGCAGTCATCAGTAACAGCTTATCCGTTCCAATGTCTTTTAACTTTATTTTCTTTACATCCATCTATTTCACCTCAATATACTCAGCAGGAATTTGATAGTAATCACTTAATATTTTGACTATTTCATTCTTTTTTTCACGGGAACCTAGTGTCGTCTGAATTCCTATATTTGTAATCTCATCTTCTTCTAAAGTAACATTTATTTTTCTCACACTTATATCTTCCTTTGCAAGTCTTACCCTTATGGCTGCTTCCATGCTTCCATTAATATTCGTATTGGACTCCCTGCTTATCTTCTCTTCCATCTCATTCACGATTTGATTGTAGTCATACTTGTTAAAATAATCTATCTGTAGCTCATTTAAGTTAACAAATGGTTTCATAACAAGAATTATCAGCAATGTCCCCATAAACAGTCTTATGTATTTTTTGTAATTATTATCAGGTAGAATATTCATTATTACCGATGAAAACACTAAAAAACATATTATTCGAATTACATATTCCATTACATCACCATTTTCTATATTATTTTATTTGTCATTATACAAATAATTACAACAGATATCATAAACATCATCGCTACTGTGCACATTAATTTTATAAGCATTTCTGCTCCTGTATAAATGCCACTTATGGACTTAACAATTCTTTTGTCAGTCACAGGTTCAATAACTGCTGCTGTTATCCTGTACATAACTGCAAAAATTAGAAGTTTAACAACAGGCACTGCCATGATGCATACAATTACCATAAAGCCCGCTATTCCAATAGCATTTTTTATGGCAATACCTGAGTCTAAAAATATTTCAGTCATGGTTTTTGCACCTGTTCCAACGCCCGGAAGCAGCGATATAAGCTTATATGCACCTCTTCCTTTTACAGTATCTGCCAGTGGCATCACTATACTTTGTACCACATTTATTCCAACAACAACTCCAAGCAGTATTCGTGTGCACCAATTTATCAATGTTTTTATAAGCTCTGTTGTCTTTGACATCATATCTTCTTTCAAAATATTATTGATTAAAATCAAAATAACATACAGCTTAATTGCCGGGAGCATTAGCTTTAGAAATATGTAATCAACTGCCATGATAAGCATCAGCATTAGCTGATAAAATCCGGTGCCTGTGGTTGTCCCCACAGCAACACCTATTGACAACACATATGATGGAAGCAAAACCTTCATGTACTCCAGAAGCAATTCCACCATATCCTGAGTAATTTGTGTAATTACAAGAAAGCTTCCAACAAGCACCGTAATTATAACGGCGTAAGTAACAAAAAATCCTGTATCCATAATCTGCCGTGCTCTAAAAGCCTCAGAAAAGCTTGTAAACAGTGCTGATAAAATAGAGAGAACAATAATTTTAATCATTGCTTTTTTGTTGTAAATAATTTCATGAAATATATTCTTAGATATCTTTGTACCCATATCAAGAAACACATTTTTGCTGGTTCCCGTCATGATTTCTTTTACCATACCCTTAAAATCTATATCTTCATATTCTTCATTTTCATTCAAAAATCCCTCAATATCATCAATTTCATACCCTATAAGCTCGTCCTCTTCCTTAGCATAAGCTTTTCTTTCCACACAAAAAAACATCAAAATAAAAATTGCCACTAATATTATTTTCTTCATATATTCTCCTATATCAGTGAATAAATGGTATCCAGAAGATTTACAAATACCGGCATGCTTACTGCCATTATCGTAAGCTTTCCAAATATCTGTATCTGTGATGCTATGGCCTGATGTCCTGCATCCTTGCAAATGTCTGCCGAAAACTCTGATATGTATGTTATGCCTATCATTTTAATCAATATTCCAAAATATTTTTTTTCAATTCCCAAGGTCTCATTAAGCTTGGAAAGATATCCCGATATTATCGAAAGCTTTCCAACAGAGTAAGCTATTATTATTATGCACAATGATATTGCTATAAGTGTCGAATACTCAGGTTTAGTGTTTTTCATATATACTGATAACAGTGTTCCTACAATACACAATATACTAATATTCAATATATTCATTTCTCCTCCATCACAATGAGAACAGCTTTTTTATTGTTTCAAACAGTTCATATATGTATGGTACTATCCAGTAAAGAACCAGAATAAGTCCTGCCAGACTTGTTAAAAATGCATGTTCTTCACGACCACTATGCTTAAGTACCTGGCTTATAACCGATACAAGGATTCCCACTGCAGCGATTTTGAATATCAGATTTACATCCATTCATGTCCCCTCCTTAGATAAGAATTATAACAATAAACAAACCACCCATTATACCAAGTGTTCTGTACAGCCTTGAATTCTCATCCTTCTTTTTGTCTGCTTCACGAATCTCCCGCTCCAGCTCTTCAATATACATATTAAACGACGATACTTGATTTTCCTTATATTGACAACCAAAGCCCTCAGAAAAATCTTTCAATGCTTTTACATCTTTTCGTGTAAGGCATGTCTTAGCTAATAATCTCAATTTTTCATCCCATATTTTACTAAACATTGTTCCGTCCTTTTTCTGTATTTCTTTTGCCACCTCTTTCATAAACATACTAAATGGCTCTGCTGTTTTTGCAGCTGTATTGAGAAAGGCTTCATCTATTGATGACATATTATACATAATTTCTCCCCTGAGTAATATTAGCATTTTACGTACCTCTCTAAGACTTATAATTCTTACATTCATATTATCTGTTATCTTAAAGCCCAGTGCTGTAGTCGAAATAAAAATAATTATCAACCCAATATATTTCATGATGTCACTTCCCTTACTATATTTGTATCAGCATCATATACTGTATATCTTCTGTACCCATTGCATTTGCTTATAACAATATATCTTTGAAAAAAGCGATTCTCTATTATTTCCTTCATCTCCTGCTTTCTCTGTATATCTGTTATGTTCTCACCATGAATTGAAGCTATAACATAACATCCGCAGTTGAATGCATATCTCAGTGCATCTATATCCTCATTTTTTCCTATTTCATCTGTAACTATAACCTGCGGCGACATACTTCTTATCATCATTATCATTCCACATGCTTTGGGACAGGCATCCATAACATCTGTTCGTGTACCTATATCGTTTTGTGCTTCACCAGTAAAGCATGCGGCAATTTCACTTCTCTCATCCACAAGACTAACATTATATCCTGTATTAGAAATGTTTCTTATTATGTCTCGCAGCAGTGTTGTTTTCCCCTGTCCCGGTGGTGATATAAGCAGGGTGCTCTTAATTTCTTTTTCATTGCATATATCCCTTATTAACTCGTTTGAACAGCCAATTATCTCATGTGCAACTCTTACATTTACTGATGAGATATTTTTAATTGAAGTAAGCCTTGAATCATCGCATACAGCACGTCCACATACTCCTATTCTATGACCTCCCTCAACTGTAATATAACCATTTTTTATTTCTTCTCCATATGCATACATTGAATGATTTGAAGCAAGCTCAAGTATCTCTCTTATATCCTTATTTGTCGCCACATACGGCAGTTCTTTTTCTGTATTTCCAATCTTTATCTTTACAGTTTGTCCTAATCTAATTCTGATTTCTTCGATGTTATTTATTTCGTGACCGGTTAGTATGTCTATAAGTTTGGTAGCGATTGTGTCGTTAATACAATTAAAAAGTACCATAAAGATTATCCTCCTTATGGTACTACTATATG
>CAZBKO010000117.1:0-6076 GCA_964492545.1 uncultured Lachnospiraceae bacterium | reverse complement strand
ATTGCTGTTTTGTGAGAAATCGGGATAATATAAAGTGGTTTACCTTTCAGAGCTGGAATTGTTATATCATTCTTGACGGAGGGCGGCAAATAGATTATAATAAAAAATAATGTCCATTTGATAATGGATAATATTATTATGAAAGGTGGAAATCTTATGATTAGAAGCATGACAGGTTTTGGCAGATACGAGATTTCAAAGAATAATCGTAAGATTACAGTTGAAATTAAATCAGTTAATCACAGATACCTTGATATGAATATAAGAATGCCTAAGAAATTATATAGCTTTGAAGCTAATATTCGTAATGTAATCAAGAGCAAATTAGAGCGCGGCAAGGTAGACGTATTTATTAATTATGAAGATTTAAGCGAAGGCAGCATGTGTCTTCAATACAACGAGCCACTGGCTAAAGAGTATTATGAAATGATTACACGAATATCTAATGAATTCGATGTTAAGAACGATGCAACTGCTACATATATTGCCAGATGTCCGGAAGTTATTGTTATGGAAGAACAGGCTGTAGATGGAGAAGAACTGGATGCATTTGTTTCAGATGCAATTAATGGTGCGTTAGATGAACTTATTAAGGTTCGTGAACATGAGGGAGAACAGCTTAAGAATAATCTTCTTATGAAGACTGGTACAATGAATGAAATTGTTGAATTTATTGGAGTTCGTTCACCACAGATAATTACTGAATATAAGAAAAAGCTTGAAGAGAAGGTTAGAGAAATGCTTGAAAATTCATCTATAGATGATAGCAGAATTGCAGCGGAAGTTACTTTATATGCTGATAAAGTATGTGTAGATGAAGAAGTTGTTCGACTAAATAGCCATATTTCAGCGATGAATAATAATCTTAATATTGGTGATAGAGTTGGACGAAAGTTGGATTTTATAGCACAGGAGATGAATAGAGAAGCTAATACAATTCTTTCTAAGACCAGTGATATAGAGATTACAGGAAAAGGTATTGAACTCAAGAACACAATAGAAGAGATAAGAGAACAGGTTCAGAATATTGAGTAATAGGAAGGTCTATTAATGGGAAAATTAATCAATATTGGATATGGAAACATTATTAATACTGACAAAGTACTTTCTATTATCAATCCGGATTCAGCTCCAATTAAGAGAATGATTCAGCATGCAAAGGATGACGGAAGCATTGTTGATGCCACGCAGGGACGTAAGACCAAGGCTGTAATAATAACGGATTGTGATTATATTGTACTGTCAGCACTTATGCCTGATACTATAGCAAGCAGGTTTAAGGACTAATAATGAATTTAGAAATGGAGATCAGTATGCAGAATAAGAAAGGTCAGCTTGTAATTATTTCAGGCTTTTCAGGCGCTGGAAAAGGCACTTTAATGAAGGCAATGATGAATAAACATGACAATTATGCGTTGTCTATTTCAGCCACCACAAGATTACCTAGAGAAGGTGAAAGTGATGGACGTGAATATTTTTTCAAGACCATTGAGCAGTTTGAAGAAATGATTAAGAACAATCAGCTGATTGAATATGCCAAATATGTTAATAATTATTATGGAACGCCTAAGGAATATGTAGATTGTATGCTTAATGAAGGAAAAGATGTAATTCTTGAAATTGAGATACAGGGTGCAATGAAGATAAAAGAAATGTATAATGACTGTGTACTTATATTTATTCTTCCACCTAGCGCAATGGAGCTTAAGAATAGGCTTGTTGGTAGAAATACCGAGACAATAGATGTGATTAATGCCAGACTTGCAAGAGCAGTTGAGGAGGCAGTTGGTATAGAGAACTACGATTATGTGGTAGTTAATGATAAACTTGATGAAAGTGTTACTGTATTGCATGAAACAATTCAAAGTGCACATAACAGAACATTTAATAATATTAATTTAATTAATGATATACGAGAAGATCTCAAAAGATTTTCAGCAGAACAATAATTTTTTATGCCATGAAAATGGCAGAATGGAGGAAAATATGTTACACCCATCTTACACAGATTTAATGGCTGTTGTTAACAGCGACGTTGAACCAGGAGAACAGCCTGTAGTACAGAGCAGATACTCAATAGTACTTGCTACATCTAAGAGAGCAAGACAGATTATAGCAGGTGAGGAACCACTTGTTGACGCTAAGGATAAGAAACCACTTTCCGTTGCAGTAGAAGAACTTTATAAGTCAAAAGTTACTATTGAAGGCGATGAAGAGGAAGAAGAATAATTAGAGGAGTAGCAGATGAAAATTTTATTTGTTTCATTAGGATGTGATAAGAATCTTGTTGATACAGAGGAAATGCTGGGTCTCTTGAATTCTGAAGGCTATGAATTTACTGATGATGAAAATGAAGCAGATATTATAGTGATTAATTCATGCTGCTTCATTAATGACGCCAAGGAAGAGAGCATCAATACCATCATTGAAATGGGAAGACTTAAGACAGAAGGTAATTGTAAAGGAATTATCGTTACAGGATGTCTTGCACAAAGATATGCTCATGAGATTAGACAGCAGCTGCCGGAGGTTGATGCCATAATAGGTACAAGTTCCTATGACAGCATTTTACATGCAGTTAATGATGTTAGAAATGGTCTGAAAAAGGATTATTTTGAGCAGCTAAACAGGCTTGTTAATGTATCATCTGACCGAGTGATTACTACGGGTGGACATTATGCTCACCTCAAGATTGCTGAGGGATGCGATAAGCGTTGCACTTACTGCATAATTCCAAGTATAAGAGGCGAATATAGAAGTGTACCTATGGAAACACTTGTAAAAAAAGCAGAATATCTTGCAAATTCTGGGGTAAAAGAGCTAATTCTTGTTGCCCAGGAAACAACACGATATGGAATTGACCTATATGGCAGGAAAGCATTGCCTGAGCTTCTTACAAAATTATGTAGAATTAGTGGAATTCAGTGGATAAGAATACTATATTGTTATCCGGAAGAAATGGATGATGAATTAATTCAAGTAATAAAGAATGAAGAGAAAATCTGTAAATATCTTGATATGCCAATTCAGCATGCCAGTGATAATATTTTGAAGAAGATGGGACGAAGAACAAATAGACAGGAAATAACGTCTATTATTAGTAAGCTTCGCAATGAAATCCCAGATATGAAGCTTCGAACAACGTTGATTTCGGGATTTCCGGGAGAGACTCAGGAGGATCATGAAATATTAATGAGTTTTGTTGATGAAATTGAGTTTGACAGACTGGGAGTGTTTGCGTATTCTCCGGAAGAGGGAACTCCTGCGGCAGAATTTGATAATCAGATAGATGATGATATCAAATTTAGCAGGCGTGACGAAATAATGGAGCTTCAGCAGGAAATTGCCTTTGATAAGGCAGAAGATATGGTAGGAAAAGAACTTGTTGTTATGATAGAAGGAAAAATACCTGAAGAAAATGCTTATGTAGGCAGAACCTATATGGATTCACCGGGGATTGATGGTAATATATTTATAACAACTGATGAAGAAATGATGTCAGGTGACTTTTGCAAGGTCAAAGTCACAGGCGCATTGGAGTACGATTTAATTGGAGAAATTTGTGTCTGATATATAGACGGAAAGGTGTTATTATGAATTTACCTAATAAATTAACATTACTCAGAGCGTGCATGATTCCTGTGTTTGTATTATTTATGTGCGTAAATATATTTGGCGGGGCTGATAAGTATATAGCAGTTGCTATATTTGCTGTTGCAAGTCTGACAGATATGCTCGATGGTAAAATTGCAAGAAAATATAATCTCGTAACCAATTTTGGAAAATTTATGGATCCACTCGCTGATAAACTGCTGGTATGTGCGGCTTTGATTTGCCTTATGGGAGATAAGCTATACACATGGATAGTAATAATAATTATTAGCAGAGAGCTTATTATTAGCGGTTTTAGAACAATTGCCGCAGATAATGGAGTAGTAATAGCAGCCAGCTGGTGGGGAAAATACAAAACAACATTTCAAATGATTATGACAATACTGCTTATTCTTGATTGGAATTTTGTGTGGTTTGAAGTACTTGAATACATTTTTATATATGCATCTCTTGCACTTACAATAATTTCACTTGTTGATTATCTTGTTAAGAATAGAAGCGTACTCAGCGAAAGGAACATGAACAAATAATGATAGTAGAATTAATTTCTATAGGTACAGAAATTCTACTTGGTAATATTGTAAATACGAATGCGGCATTCTTATCTGAAAAGTGTGCCGCATTAGGTTTATCTGTATATTATCAGGTGACAGTCGGAGATAATCCGGAGAGATTGGAACAAACCGTTAGAACTGCATTGGACAGATCAGATATAGTAATTATGTCAGGTGGCTTGGGACCTACAAATGATGATATTACAAAGACGATTGCTTCAAAGGTAATGGGGATGGAGCTTTATTTCGATGAAAATGTTAGGCTGTCAGTACAAAAATATTTGGAAAACGGACCTTACAGTTTTATTCCGGAAAGCAATTTTAGTCAGGCATACGTTCCAAAAGGTGCAATTGTGTTACATAACACCAATGGTACAGCTCCGGGCCTTATAATGGAAAAAGACAATAAGTCCATGATATTGCTTCCGGGACCACCATCTGAATTAAAGCCATTGTTTAATAATCAGGTATTTGAATATTTAAGTAAAAAAACAGATAAATTAATCAGATCAAAAATGTTAAAGCTTTCTGGAATAGGAGAAAGTCAGGCGGCAGAAATGATAAAGGATATGTTAGAGACTCAGACAAATCCAACTATTGCTCCTTATGCTAAGACATCAGAGGTTCATTTAAGAATAACTGCATCAGCAAAAAATGAAACCGAAGCATATGATATGCTTGCTCCGGTAGAAAAAGAGCTTTACAAAAGATTTGGAGATATTATTTTCACTTCTGATGAATCTGTAACCCTTGAGGAAAAGGTTGTATTAATGCTAAAGGAAAAAGGATATAAGGTATCTACAGTAGAGTCATGTACAGGCGGTAAAATTGCGTCAAAACTTGTAAACATACCGGGCTCATCAGAAGTATTTGAAAAAGGATTTGTAACATATTCTGATGAAGCAAAGACTGACCTTGTTGGCGTTGATAGAAACATAATTGAAAAATACGGTGTCGTTAGTGAGGAAACTGCGGCAAATATGGCATGCAATGGTGCAAAAACAGCTGGTACACAGGCTTGCATTTCAGTTACGGGAGTGGCAGGACCTACAGGAGGTACGGAAAAAACACCTGCGGGAACAGTATTTATTGGATGCTGTTTAAATGGACACACTGAAGTGGAAAAATATCATTTTAGTGGTAATCGTGAAAATGTTAGAGAAAATGCAGCTGTAAGGGCATTAAATCTTCTACGAAGAACAATACTAAATGAATACAATTAATGTTGACACTATATAGAACCTATGCTATTATGAGTATAGGTTCTATTTATTACATATTTCGCCCTGTATATGTATAGTGAAATTCTTTCATAATTTTAATAGGAGAATATTGACACACAATTAAAAATAGTATATTATATACACATAACACGAACATAGGTTCGAACAGAAGGAGAATTATTGATGGATAATAATGATAAGATGAAAGCATTGGACGCTGCTCTTTCACAGATTGAGAAACAGCATGGTAAGGGTTCTGTAATGAAGCTTGGTGACAAGGGTGGTTCCATGAACATTGAAACCATTCCTACAGGTTCATTAAGCCTTGATATAGCACTGGGACTTGGTGGAGTTCCAAGAGGTCGTATTGTTGAAGTATATGGTCCGGAATCAAGTGGTAAGACAACGGTTGCTTTACATATGATAGCAGAAGTACAGAAGCGAGGTGGTATTGCAGGCTTTATCGATGCTGAACATGCCCTTGATCCTGTATATGCAGGACATATAGGAGTAGATATAGATAATTTATATATTTCACAGCCTGATTTTGGTGAACAGGCATTGGAGATTACTGAGACTATGGTTCGCTCTGGAGCCATTGATATTATTATTATCGACTCTGTAGCTGCACTTGTGCCTAAGGCTGAGATTGATGGTGAGATGGGTGATTCACATGTGGGACTTCAG
>CAZBKO010000116.1:0-6152 GCA_964492545.1 uncultured Lachnospiraceae bacterium | reverse complement strand
TACATATATCTTGTCACCATCACTAACAAATGCTGCAAGATTCAAAGTATCTGCCGCCTTATCCGTAGTACTTCCAGCTGCACTAATTGCATCACATATTCGTGAACCATTATTAAGCCTGTATACTCCCGGCTTATTCACCTGACCACACACATATACGTATACATCCTGTTCTAATCTAGTGGTCTCTAAAGTACTCTCTATAACCTGAGTTGTCTTATCAGTAATTTCCATAACGGCTGTATTATCATTCTGGCAGCTGTACAAAATACCTGATACAATTACTGCCAAAGTAACTGCAGCGCACTTAATTATGCCTTTGTAATTCATATTATCATCTCCTTGCCTAAGGGAGAATTCCTAATACATCATTTTAATTGTACATAAAATATACTCACAATACAAGTTAATTTTCTACTATTTTGAACTAATATTTTTACCTATCTGATTATTTAACGATTTCAGCGTATCATTTATGCCAGCGCCCTGCCACAAGCTGTTCATTGCATTTTGAAGTAATGTTCTGTAGTCAGCTGTACTCATAAGCTTTGGCATGCTCTTTGATTTTTCATACGCAATATATACTTTATTCAGCTTATCATCTGCATATTCATGTCTTACTGCAGCTAACTTTCCTGAATATTTATAAATATTTTTGAAATCCTTCACAGACATATACTCTGCCAGCTTCTTGGCATCCTTAGAATAATCTGAAAATGGGCTTACACATATTACTGTGTTATTGGAAAGCGAAGATGTTTTTAACTCATCTGTCAAATTTGGAAATGAGCATACATCGTAATTAGTTGTACTTTTTCCCATATATCTTATGAAATCCATCTTAACAAGTGCATACACTATATTACCCTTCTTAAAATCACTGGCAACCTTGCCATAGTAAATCTTATCAATGTCAAGAGAAAAATACTGAGCTAATTTCTTATAATATTTAATAGAATTCTTAGCATTTCCATTAAGTACATCAAAGGAGCTTTCATCGTCTCCATTAACCCCACCACACTCAAGATAATTACCAACAAATCCATAATTGTACATTATATCCTTAACATCCCACTCGAGAATGCTTCTAACATGCTTGTATTTGTCTCCATCAAAATTATCTGCGTAATCAATAATATCGTCAAAGGTAGCTGGTGCTTTCTTTGTATAAGCTGTATTATATACCATAAAACATGTATCAAAACAAAATGGATATGCTACCATCTTTTCATTATAAGTAACTGCTGCAATTGCATTCTTAGCATATGAGGCTTCACTCACCATTTCAGTATTATCATTAACCTGAGTTAATCCACCTAGATATGCCTTCTCAAGCTGTTCACTTCCAAGAATAAATAAGTCCGGTTTATTCTCGTCACTAATATTTGCCTGATTAATTGTCTCTAAGTAATTATCATAGGATGACTTAACAATGTTAACTATGATGCCTGTTTTATCCTGATACTCCTTAGCAAGCTGTGCCATATATGTTTCTAATTCCGAATCATAATACCACAGATTAAGTGTTTCCGGTAATTCTGCGATTGTTTCCTCCTGAGTAGTTGTCTCTTCAACAACACTGCTTTTTGTGTTTCTCGATATAACCACAACAAGTGTTGCTAATATTGACATAATAGCAACACTTATAATAACACTTAACATATACTCCTGATGTTCTTTTCTTTTCATAACGCCTTCACTCCTATTTCATTTCATCAAATACTTCACGGAGAATAGTTATCATCTCATCAACATTTTCCTTGGAAATAATAAGTGGAGGTACAATTCTTAGTACGTTTCCGCCTGCTGATATAACAATAAGTCCCTTATCCATAGACTTAAGAACCACATCATTTACCGGCACCGTAAGTACTAATCCCTGCATAAGTCCTTTTCCTCTGTGGGCAGTAACTATGTCATAATCTTCTACCAGCTTATCAAACTGTTCTTCCATATATTTAGATACAGTGTTGACATTTTCAAGTATATTCATACTTTCAAATAAATCAAATACTTTGCTCACTGCTGCTGTGGCAAATGGATTACCACCATATGTTGAACCGTGATCACCAGGTACCATTGCCTGTGCCACTCTTTCAGCTGCCATAAAAGCTCCAACAGGAACTCCACATCCAAGTGCCTTGGCACTTGCCATAATATCCGGCTTGACACCATATGACTCGCATGCGTACATTGTGCCTGTTCTTCCCATTCCGCACTGTACCTCATCAAATATCAAAAGAATATCCTTCTCATCACATAATTTTCTGACACCGTCCATAAATTCCTGTGTTGCAGGATAAATTCCGCCTTCGCCCTGAACCGGTTCAAAAATAATAGCACAGGTCTTATCAGTAATACATGCCTTTACGCTTTCCAAATCATTAAAATCTGCAAACTTAATATTTCCAATCATTGGAACAAAAGCTTCCTGATATTTAGGATTGCCGGTTACAGATAAAGCACCCATTGTTCTACCATGAAAAGAATGTTTCATGGCTATAATTTCATGGTCCTGTCTGCCATCTTTCACAAATGCATATTTTCTAGCCAGCTTGATTGCTCCCTCTATGGCCTCTGCACCACTGTTTGTAAAGAATACTCTGTCCATACCTGCTGCTTTTGTGACCTTAACAGCCGCATCCACTGCCGGTACATTATAATACAGATTAGAAGTATGAAGAATCTTATCTATCTGACCTTTTAGTGCATCATTATATTCCTTATTGTTATAGCCAAGAGCAAATACCGCTATACCTGCTGCCATATCAAGATATTTCTTTCCGTTGACATCGTACAAATATACGCCATCACCTTTTTCAATAACTATTTTGTAACGATTATATGTATGAAGCAGAACCTTGTCTGCTGTTTCCATGTACTGTTGTGCGTCCATAATCAATTCCTCTCTTCTAACTATTTTTCGTAAAATCTGTTTTCTTCTTCATCAAGAATAGCCGTACCAATACCTTTATTAGTAAATATTTCAAGAAGAAGACAATGTGGAATACGTCCATCAAGAATATGTACTCTTGAAACACCATTCTCTATGGCATCTATGCAGTTATTAAGCTTTGGAAGCATTCCGCCACCTATATTTCCACTCTTCAACAATTCCTTAGCCTCTGATACAAACAATTCAGATATTAATGATGATTTATCATTTGGATCCTTATAAACACCCTCTATATCTGTTAAAAATGCTAATTTCTCTGCATTTACTGCTTTAGCAATTGCACAAGCTGCATCATCAGCATTGATATTGTATGTGTTATATTCATCATCAAGACCAATTGGACATATAATTGGAAGATAGTCCTTTTCAAGAAGATCAAATAATATTTCTGCATTAACCTCCTTAACCTCACCTACATATCCTACATCCTCACCGCCTGCAAGCTTCTTATCAACCTTGAGAAGTCCACCATCCTTACCGCTGATTCCTATGGCATTTACACCCAGCTCCTGAACCATCTTCACAAGTGACTTTCCAACTCTGTTAAGCACCATTTCAGCAATTTCCATAGTTGGCTCATCCGTTACACGAAGACCATTGATGAATTTAGGCTCCATTCCAACCTTGCTAACCCATGAGCTGATTTCCTTTCCACCACCATGTACTATAATTGGCTTAAATCCAACAAGCTTAAGTAAAGTAACATCCTGAATAACTCTCTTTTTAAGCTCTTCATCTATCATGGCACTTCCACCATACTTAACAACGATAATTTTTCTATTAAATCTCTGTATATAAGGTAATGCTTCAATAAGCACGTTTGCTTTGTCTAATAGCTGTTCCATTTCTTTTTCCATGTCTGTTTCCTTTCCCTTTCGCCTATACTTATGAACGGTAGTCTGCGTTAATCTTTACATATTCATATGTAAGATCACAGCCCCATGCAGTTGCCTGTGCGTCACCCTGCTTAATATCTGCAATTGCTGTTACAGCCTGCTCTGATAAAATCTTAGTTGCAAGCTCTTCACTGTAATCTGTAGCAACTCCATCTTCAACTATCTTAAGCTTTCCGGCTGCACTTTCAAAATAAATATCTATTACTTCCGGATCAAATGTTGCGCCTGAATATCCCATTGCGCAAAGTATTCTTCCCCAGTTAGCATCATGTCCAAATATTGCTGCCTTTGTCAATGAAGAGGTAACTATTGATTTGCTTATTGTTATAGCTTCTTCCTTAGTTGCTGCATTGATTACCTTAACCTCAAATAATGCTGTACAGCCTTCTCCATCTCCAGCTATCTGTTTTGATAAATATGTATTAATTGTATTAAGTGCCTCAACAAATGCTGTATAATCCTCATTTTCTTCGGTTATTTCTGCATTTCCGGCTAATCCGTTAGCTAGAAGTAATACTGTATCATTTGTCGATGTATCTCCGTCAACTGATACCATATTAAATGTATCCACTATATTGTCACTGAGTGCTTTCTGAAGCATTTCCTTTGAAATAGCTGCATCAGTGGTGATGAATCCCAGCATTGTACACATATTAATATGAATCATTCCTGAACCCTTGCACATACCACCAAATGTAACTGTCTTTCCACCGATTGTTGTCTTAAGGGCAATCTGTTTACTATGCGTGTCAGTTGTCATAATAGCTTCTGCTGCAAGTGCAGCATCTTCATCTGACTCACCAACTAGTGGTGCCATAAGATTAATACCTTTCTTAATCTTATCCATTGGAAGCTGTTTTCCTATTACACCTGTTGAAGCAACCAAAACTCCATCTGCTGAAATGTTCATTGCCTTTGCTGTTTCTTCTGCTATATCTGAACAATATTTCATTCCTTCAACACCTGTACATGCATTGGCAACACCACTATTAATTACTATTGCATGAACATCCTTACCACTATCAACCACTGCTCTATCAAATTTAACAGGTGCGGCCTTAACAAGGTTAGTTGTAAATGTACCTGCCACCTTACAAGGTTCTTCGCAGAATACCATCGCCATATCCTTCTTGCCACCATGTCCTGTCTTAATTCCAACTTCTAATCCTGTAGCTTTAAATCCCTTTGGTGCTGTAATACCACCATTAATTTTTTCTACCATATATAATCGCTCCATTTCTGTATAAATATTTACTTCCTATTTCATATGATTATAATGAGTCTCATCCATTATAATACCATATCTAAAATAATTCCACAGGAATAATTATACATATATTATGCATATTATGCAACTACTTTTTTAATTTTATTCATTTTTATCTTGCTTTTATGCATATTCTGGTGTATAGTAATCATAATCATTCGTTATGAATAAATATTAATATACATATGGAGGTAACATTTATTATGAAAGAAAAAGTCGTACTTGCTTACTCAGGTGGTCTTGATACTACCGCAATTATCCCTTGGCTAAAGGAAAATTTTGATTATGAAGTAGTTTGCTGCTGCATAGATTGTGGACAGGGAAATGAACTTGATGGTCTTGATGAAAGAGCTAAACTTTCAGGTGCTTCTAAATTATATATAGAAGATATAACAGATGAATTCTGTGAGGATTACATTATGCCATGTGTACAGGCTGGTGCTGTGTACGAGAATAAGTATCTTCTTGGAACTTCTATGGCAAGACCAGGTATTGCTAAGCGTCTTGTTGAAATTGCCCGCAAGGAAGGTGCCGTTGCTATATGCCATGGTGCCACAGGTAAAGGTAATGACCAGATTCGTTTTGAGCTCGGTATCAAAGCTCTTGCTCCTGACATTAAGATTATCGCTCCTTGGAGAATGACAGATGTTTGGACAATGCAGTCTCGTGAAGATGAAATTGATTACTGCAAGGCACATGGAATTGATCTTCCATTTGCAGCTGATTCAAGCTACAGCCGTGATCGTAATCTATGGCACATCAGTCATGAAGGTCTTGAACTCGAAGATCCAGCCAACGAACCTAACTATGAACATTTATTAGTACTTGGTGTTTCGCCTGAAAAAGCTCCGGATGAAGCTGAATATGTTACAATGACTTTTGAAAAGGGTGTTCCTACAAGCGTTAATGGCGAGAAGATGAAGGTTGCTGATATTATCAGAAAGCTCAATGTTCTTGGTGGAAAGCATGGTATTGGTATTGTAGATATCGTTGAAAATCGTGTTGTTGGTATGAAGTCACGTGGTGTTTATGA